>JAOTUO010000146.1 GCA_029863845.1 Myxococcales bacterium | reverse complement strand
CGAAGCGCTCCGGCAGCGACCCCAGGGCAGCGCCGACGAATCCCCCGGCGCCGCGACGGTCGCCCGCGGCGCGACGCACCTGCTCCAGCGGGCCGATCCCGAGCACGGGGGCTTCGGCGGGGCGCCGAAGTTCCCCACGCCGACGTCGCTCGACCTGCTCCTCGCCGCCGTGGATGTGCTGCCCGAGCGCAAGGCCCGCGAGGCCCTCGATCAGGTCGCGCTCACATGCCGCGAGATGGCGCGCGGCGGCCTGTACGATCACCTGGGCGGCGGCTTCCACCGCTACTGCGTGGACGCGCTGTGGCGGATCCCGCACTTCGAGAAGATGCTCTACGACCAGGGGCTGCTGCTGCGCGTCTACGCCGAGCTGTGGCGCCGCACCGGGGGCCGCGACGACGACCTGCTCTGGCCCATCCGCGAGACGGTGGAGTTCTTGCGACGCGAGATGACCGCTCCCGAGGGCGGCTTCCAGGCCAGCTGGGACGCCGACAGCGAGGGCGAGGAGGGCCGCTTCTACGTCTGGACGCCCGATCAGGTCGCCGCCGTGCTCGGCGCAGAGGCGGGCCCCGCGTTCTGCGAGGCCTACGGCGTCACGCCGCGCGGGAACTTCGAGGGCGGCACGACGGTTCTGCACGACGTCGCCCGGGAGCCGCGGGCGCGCTTCGCCGAGGAGCGCGAAGCCCTGGTCCGGGCGCGCGCGAAGCGGATCCCGCCGGGGCTCGACGCCAAGCGCGTGGCCTCATGGAACAGCTTCACGATCTCGGGGCTGGCCCGGGCGGGCAGCCTCCTGGACGACGCCTCGATGATCCGCGACGCCGCGGCCGCCGCCGACTTCGTGCTGGAGCGCATGACGGACGCCGCCGGACGCCCGTGCCGGGTGTTCGACGCGGGCCGAGCCTCGGTGCCGGCCTTCCTCGACGACCTCGCGGCGATGCTCGAGGCGACCCTGGACCTGTGGCGGGCCGGGGCCGGCGACCGCTTCGGCGCGGCGGCGCTGCGGATCGCGGACGACATCGCCGCGCGCTTCTACGACGACGCCGAGGGCGACCTGTTCTTCACCCCCTCCGACGGAGAGCCCCTCGTGCACCGGCCGCGCTCGGATCACGACGGCGCCACGCCGCACTCGGCCGGCCTCGCGGTGCTGGGGTTGCTGCGCACCGCAACGCTGGCCGGGCGGCCGGACCTGCGACGGATCGCCGAGCGCGTGATCGAAACCCACGCCGCCCTGCTCGAACGGGCTCCGGAGGCTTTCTGCACCCTGGCGCGCGCCGCCCTCGCCGCCGAGCGGGGCCTCTCGGTGGCCGTCGTCGTCGGGGATCCCGAGTCCGCCGCCACGCGCGCCCTCGCCGATCGCGCCCGGCGCGTGCTGCTCCCGGAGGAGGCCGTCCTGGTCGTGCCGTCCGGGGCCGCCCCGCCCGACGGCGTCGATCCGAACTGGCTCCGCGGCCGCGACGCCGTCGACGGTCGCGCCACGGCGTGGGTCTGCCGCGACACCGCGTGCTCGCTCCCCGCGGTCGAGCCCGACGATCTGGCGCCGCTCTGCTAGTGTGCGCGCGCCCGGCGACGCGGAGTCTCGATGCCCAAGCCTCGCGACGAGAGCCAGTACGGAGGCGGCCACGAGGACGGCCTGTCGCCCCTCGAGACCCTCGATCCCGGCACGACGACCAGCGTCGACGCGCTCGTACGGGCCATGAGCCGCACGGCCTTCGGCGGGCGCCGGCTCGGAGAGGCGGCGGACGTGGTCGAGGCCATGGTCCGCGACGAGAGCTGCTTCCGGGTCGCCACCGTCTCCGGGGCCATGACGATCGCCAAGCAGGGTCTGCTGCTGTGCGAGATGATCGATCGCGGCTGGGTGCACGCGGTGGTGACCACCGGCGCGCTCATGACCCATGGCCTCACCGAGAGCGCGGGCATGCTCCACTTCAAGCACCGCCCGGACATGCGCGACGAGGAGCTCTACGCGAAGGGCTACAACCGCGTCTACGACACGATCGAGCTCGAGAAGAACCTCGACGACGTCGAGCGCCTCCTGGAGCGCGCGCTCGCCGACCTCCCCGACGACACCGTGCTGTCCAGCCGCCTGATCGCGGAGCGGCTGGGACGCCACCTCGAGAAGCACGCGCCGGGCCGGGCGATCCTCACGAGCGCCGCGCAGCGGAACGTTCCCATCTACATCCCCGCCTTCACCGATTCGGAGCTGGGCCTCGACGTCGCCATCCTCAACCACATGCGCGAACGCGATGGTCACCCCCCCTTCCCGTTCGATCCCTTCCTCGATCTCGAAGACTACGCGCGCCGCATCCGGCAGCACGAGCGGCTCGGCATCTTCACGATCGGCGGCGGCGTCCCGCGCAACTGGGCGCAGCAAGTGGGGCCCTACCTCGAGATCCTGCGCACGCGGCTCGGCTCCGACGAGCCGGTGCGCCGCTTCCGGTACGCCGTGCGCATCTGCCCGGAGCCCGAGCACTGGGGCGGGCTCTCGGGCTGCGGCTACAAGGAGGGCGTCTCCTGGGGCAAGTTCGTGCCGGAGAGCGCGGGCGGGCGCTTCGCCGAGGTGTTCGCCGACGCCACCATCGCGTGGCCGCTGATCGTCCGCGCCCTGATCGAGCGCTTCGAGGCCTAGCGGCTCCGCCCGCAGTGGTACCCTGACCCCGATGTCCCCCCCCACCATGCAAGCGGCCGTCACGCGCGGCAAGCATCAAATCGAGGTCGAGCGCCTTCCGATCCCGGAGCCGGGGCCCGGCGAGGTACGGGTGCGCGTGCGCGCCTGCGGCGTGTGCGGCACCGATCTGCACCTGTTCGGCAGCGGCTTCTTCGCGCCCGGCACGACGCCCGGCCACGAGATGGCCGGCGAGGTGGACGCCCTGGGCGACGGCGTCGAGGGGCCGAAGCCCGGCGACCTCGTGGCCGTCGAGCCGCTGCACTCGTGCGGGACCTGCCGCACGTGCCGGCAGGGCCTCGACGCCATCTGCCGCGAGACGCAGGTCCACGGCATCCACCGGCCCGGGGGCTTCGCCGAGTACGTGACCGTGCCGGCGCGGCGCCTGTTTCCCGTGCCGCCGACTCTCGATCCGGCGCTCGCGGCGTTGACCGAGCCCATGGCCGTAGTCGTCCACGGGCTGCGGCGCGGAGCGCTCAGCCCCGGCCAGCGCGTACTCGTCCTCGGCGCGGGCTCTGTGGGACTGCTGGCGGTGGCGGCGGCGCGGGCCCTGGGCGCGGGCGAAGTCTGGCTCACGGCGCGTCATCCCCACCAGGCGAAGCTCGGGGAGCACCTCGGCGCGACCCGGGTGCTGACCGAGGCCGAGGCCTCCGCAGCGGAGCTCGACCGCCTCGGCCGGGAGGCGCCGATCGACCTCGTCGTCGAGACCGTGGGCGGAGACGCCGACACCCTGAACGCCGCCGCCGCCGCCGTGTGCCCGGGCGGCACCGTCTCCGTCGTCGGCATCTTCATGGGTCCCGTGACGCTCCACGCCCTGCCGCTCTTGATGAAGGAGAGCACGCTGGCCTGGTCGAACTGCTACGCCCACCCCCACGAGGGACACGCGGGCGCCGACTTCGAGACCGCCGTCGAGATCGTCGCCGCCCGGCGCGACGCGCTCGCGGAGATGAACACCCACGGCGTACCTCTCGACGAGATCGAGCGGGCCTTCGCCGTCGCATCCGACAAGAAAGGCGGGACCGTCAAGGTCACCGTTCTCCCCTGAACGACCCACACGGAGCAAACATGGACTTCGAACCCTCGGACAAGGTCAAGCTGCTGCAGGAGCAGCTCGAGCGCTTCATGAACGAGTACGTCTACCCCAACGAAGCGGAGGCGATCCAGCAGATCGACAAGTGCATGGAGGCCGACCCGCCGCTCATGAAGGAGATCCGGGGCAAGGCGAAGGCGCTGGGCCTGTGGAACCTCTTCCTGCCCGACAAGGAGTACGGCGCCGGCCTCACGAACCTCGAGTACGCGCCGCTGTGCGAGGTGATGGGCCGCAGCGGCATCGCGCCGCGGGTGTTCAACTGCAACGCGCCGGACACGGGCAACATGGAGATCCTCGCCGAGTTCGGGACGCCCGAGCAGAAGCAGCAGTGGCTCGAGCCGCTTCTCGAGGGCGATACGCGCTCGTGCTTCTCGATGACCGAGCCCGAGGTGTCGGGCGCGGATCCCACCGGGCTCCAGTCCCGCGCCGTGCTCGACGGAGACGAGTGGGTGATCAACGGGCACAAGTGGTACACGTCGGGCGCCGTCGGCGCCCGGCTCGCCATCGCGATGGTCGTGACCGACCCGAAGGCGGCGCCGCACATGCGCGCCAGCCAGATCATCGTCCCCACCGACGCGCCCGGCTTCGAGCTGATCCGGCGCGTCTCGGTGATGGGCCACGACACCGGCCCGGGACACTGCGAGATCCGCTACGACAACTGCCGCGTGCCGAAGGAGAACCTGCTGGGGCCGCTCCACGGCGGCTTCGTGATCGCCCAGGCGCGGCTCGGGCCGGGCCGCATCCACCACTGCATGCGCGCCATCGGCATGGCCGAGCGCGCCTTCGAGATCATGTGCCGCCACGCCAACACCCGCGTGGCCTTCGGCGGCCCGATCGGCGAGAAGCAGTTCGTGCAGGAGTGGATCGCCACCTCGCGCATGGAGATCGACCAGGCGCGCCTGCTGGTGCTCTACGCCGCCTGGAAGATGGACACCTACGGCAAGCAGGTGGCGCGCCAGGAGATCTCGATGATCAAGGTGGTCGTGCCCAACATGCTGATGCAGGTCTGCGACCGGGTGATCCAGTGCCTGGGCTCGCTGGGCATGTCCGACGACACGCCCGTCGCCCGGATCTGGCGCGAGGGCCGCTCGCTGCGCATCGCCGACGGTCCCGATGAGGTCCACAAGATGGTGGTGGCCCGCCGCGAGCTCAAGCGCTTCGCCTGACGATCACCGCTTGGGCCGGCTGCCGTAATCCTGAAACGGGTCGTCGCGCTCGCGGACGGCCTGGCGGAAGCCCACGTCCTGGGCGCGCTTCACGAAGTCGAGGCCCTCCTGGGTGTGGCGCGCGATGCCGTCGAAGAGGGTGCCGAGCGTGCGGCTGGAGGCGAAGCCCATGTTCTCGACGGTCTGGTTGGCGAGGAGCTTGAGCATGACGAGCTGGCTGGTCGGCACCCGCGCCATGCGCGTTGCGAGGGCCATGGCGTGCGCGTCGAGATCCGCATCGGGCACCGCCTCGAGAATCATCCCGATCTCGGCGGCGGTCTTCGCGGGGATCTCGTCGCCGGTCAGCAGGTAGCGCTTCGCGCGTTCCAGCCCCATGCGGTAGACCCACATGGCGGTGGTCGGCGTGCCCCACACGCGTGAGGGCGGGTAGCCGAAGCTCGCGCCCTCGCCGGCGACGATGAGGTCGGCGCACAGCACCATGTCGGTGCCGCCGCCGATGCACCAACCCTGCACGGCTGCGAGGGTGGGCTTGCGGGCGTACCAGAGCTTCATGTACGCGTCGACGAAGCTTCCGATCATGCGCATGTCCGATACCGAGTCCCAGACCTTTCGACTTCGCTCACCTTCGGCTCGCTGCGCGCGCCCCTGCGGAGCGCTTGCGGGGTCGCCGCTGAGAAGCTCCTGCGCTTGTGCGGTGGTGGACCAGTCGAGGCCGTAGCCGGCGCAGAAAGCGGGACCTTCGGCGCGCAGCAGGATCACGTGCACGGCCGGGTCGGCGTCGGCGGCGTCGATGGCAGCCGCCAGCTCGTCGCGCAGCGCGGGCGTGATGGTGTTGTAGGCCTCGGGGCGGCAGAGCACGATCGAGCCCACGCCGTCTCGGGTCTCGGTGCGAAGCGTCTCCATGTCTCTCTCCTCGGAAGTCGCGATCAGTCTGCGCGCGGCGGGTGCGCGACGTTGCCGAAGCGCCAGGCGCGCAGACACAGCCAGCCCAGGTCCTCCAAGGGGTCGCCGACGGAGGCGCGCAGGCGCTCCGCCATCACCTCCGGGCTCAGGGCCGCGCGCGCTGCGTCCCTCTTCACGGCCCGCGCAGGGTACCGCAGGCGGCAGAGCTCAAACCGGCGCCCGGATGTCCGATAATGGAGGGGTATGGAGCCCACCGGCATGCGCCTTCACACCGCGATGGCATGGGTCCTGGGGCTCGCGTGCGCGGTGGGCTGCACGTTTTCCCTCGCGGGCGACCCGGGCGCCGCCGCGGAGGCCCACGCGCAGGCCGGGCGCTACGACGAGGCGACCCGTGAGATCGAGCTGGCGGTGCGCAGCCACCCGCGCGATTCGGCCCTGCGCCGGCAGGCGGCGCGCATCTACAGCGAGGGCGGCAACCTGGGTCGCGCGCTCGGGCACCTGGAGGTCGTCGCAGTCGAGCTCGCGCCCGGCGACGCCGAGGCCTGGATCGAGATCGGCGAGCTGGAGACGCAGCGCGGGAACATCGCGGACGCCTACGTGGCGTTTCGGCGGGCCGCCCAGCTGGCGCCGGATGACATCCGCGCGGTGTCGGGGCTGGCGCTCAGCGCGGACAGCCTCGGCTTCGACGCGGAGGCCGAGGCGGCCTACGCGGCCTGGGCCGAGCTCGAGCAGCGGCAGAACGAGGCCCCGGCGAACGCGCGGTAGCCGGCGCCAGTCCAGCCGGGCCTCGCGCGAGGGATCCCGCGACAGGTCCTGGGTGAGGTTTCGGGGCCTCAGAGCGCGATGAGCGCCTCTTTGACGAACAGACCGATCGCGGCGCGGTCGTCCGGGCTGGTCGCGTGGAAGATCACGCCGGTATCGGGTACGAGCTGGTAGGCGGTCTCGGCCATCAGCTCCAGCGGTCCCGAGTGCGGCAGCGCGAAGCGCAGTTCGATGCGCGTGCCCAGGAGCAGGGGCTCCGGCGAGCGTAGGAGGCAGCCGTTCTCCGACAGGCTGAGGATGGCGACCTTCCACTCCACGCCGCGGCGCCGGCAACGCGCCACGATGTGCGTGGGCACCCGAGGCGTCGTGCGCGGCGTCTCCTCCAGCACCTGCTGGATGAGTCGGTAGAGCTCGTGCATGCCGGCGGGTCGGCGGACGGCGCCCACGATCCGGGGGTCCGCGCCCGTCACGCCGTGGCGCCCGGTCAGCACCAGGATCGGCACCGGGGCGCCCTTTTCTTCGGGGATGTCGGCGAGGTTGCGCTCGTCCACGATCCGGATCTCCGGACCGCGCCGGACGATCTCCGGCCCCAGGGATGCGAACTCCTCCTGGGTGACGATCACGAAGCCGAGCTTCGCCAGGATGACCCGGGTCATCGGCGCGATGGCCTCCGGGGCGGCGTGGGCCACAAGGAGGCGGTGCGGGAGCGGCTGCGGGCTCATACCCGCGTTCCATCGGCTGCGCGCCCCGAAGAATTGAGGGGAGGTACGGGATTTCGGGGGATTAGCCGTTAAACTGCCGATGTGATCCACAACCCCGAGCTCGCATCCTGGCTCATCGCGCAACGCGGCGAGATCGAGGCCGTGATGACCCAGCGGCTGGGTCCCGCGGCCCCGAGGGCGGACGCCGCCGAGGCCGAGGTGCTGCGCCGCTTCCGCTCGTTCGCCGCCGCGGCGCTCAAGCGTGGGACCGCCGCCGAGCCGGCCCTGGACGGAATCCGGGCCAACGAGCGCCGGGTGACGGCGCTGCTGGCGGCCTGGTCCGACGCCGCCACGGCGGTCGCCGGGCCCCGCTCGAACGCGGTGGAAGAGGCCCTGCAGCCGCTGCTGGTGCGCTTCCGCAGCTCGCTGCGCGTGACGAGCAGCGGCCGCCGATCGCGCGGCGCGCCGCGCACGAGCCGTCGCGCCGTGGCGGCGGCCATCGACCGGGTCGCCGACATATTCCTGGCGATCGACCCCGATTCGGGCCGCATCGTCGACGCCAACCCCGCCGCCGGTGCGCTGCTGGGCGTGGCCCGCGACGCCCTCCTCGACGTCGAGGCCATGTCCTTCGTACCGCCGAACGCGCAGAACGTGTGGTGGACGCACCTCGACGCCGTGACCGAGGGGGCCGAGCCGCAGCGCTTCAGCGCGATCTTCCAGGATGCGACGGGCGTGGCGATCCCCGTCGAATGCACGATCACGCGCTTCGCCACGCGCAACCGGACGCTCGCCCTGGTCCTCGCCCGCCCGCTCTAGAGGCATTCCGAAAAGCAGGAAGCACCCCGAAAGCGGCCGGGATCGCGAGGGATCCCTCCGCGAATGGCTCGGCCGCCAACGAGCCACGTGCCGTGCGGGCAGGAAATCACCCGGGCGCGATGTGCTGCCGTGCGTAGACCGAGGGCGGCCTGCGCTTGATTTCGCTGCGGGATCCCTCGCGATCCCGGCCGCGCCACTACCGCAGATGCTCGCGAAAGAACGCCAGCATCCGGCCCCAGGCGTCGCGGGCGACCTCCGGACGGTAGGCCTCGGGCCGGGTGTCGTTCAGGAAGGCGTGACCGGCGCCCGGGTACACCACGACGTCGGAGGGCTGCGCCGTCGCCCCGAGACGCTCGTTCAGGACCGCGATGTCGGCCGCCGGGATGAACGCATCCTCCGCCCCGAAGAACGCGAGCAGCGGGCAGCGCAGATCGGCGACGGCGTCGAGGGGCTGGCGCGGCTTGCGCTCGCGGTCGAGGCCCCCCTCGGCGTGCAGGAGCCCGTGCTCGTAGGAGAGCATCCCGTAGAAGGGAACCGCCGCCGCCAGACCCCGGCACGTACAGGCGGCCAGCAGCGCGTACATCCCGCCCATGCAGACGCCGGTCACACCCACCGGCCGGCCCGCCGTCGGTGCTTCGCGGGCGAGGAAATCGATCCCCGCCTGCACGTCGGCGATCACCTGGGGGTCCGAGAGCGCGCGCATCCACGCCCCGGGATCTCCGATCTTCACCTCGCCCTCGCGCCGGTAGAGGTCGAGCGCCAGCGCGCCGAAGCCGGCGTCGGCCAGCCGGCGCGCGAGGTCCCGCGAATGATCGCCGAGGCCCCAGACGTCGTGAATCAGGACGATCCCCGGCGGCGCACCCGCTTCCGGAGCCGCGAAATGCCCCAGCTCGACGTCTCGCGTCTGCACGCGAGCCAGTATACTCGCGCGCCATGTCACACGAACGAGAGCTGGAGACCGCCCTCGAGGCGGCGCGCGAAGCGGCAGCCGTCCTGCGGCGTCACTACGCGGGAGACCGCAAGAGCTGGGAGAAGTCCGAGGACAACCCGGTCACGCTCGCGGACCTCGAGTCCGACCGCGCCATCGCGGAGGTGCTGCGGGCGGCGTTTCCGGACGACGCGATCCTCTCGGAAGAGACGCAGAGCGATCCGGCGCGCACCCGGCAGCGCCGCGTCTGGATCGTCGACCCCATGGACGGCACCAAGGAGTTCACCCAGAAGATCCCCGAGTTCGCCGTCTCGATCGCGCTCGCCGTCGACCAGGAGCCGGTGGTCGGCGTCATCCTCAATCCCGTCACCGACGTCGCCGTCTGGGCCACACGCGGCGACGGCACCTACCGCGACGGTGCCCGCGTGCGCGTCTCATCGTGCCCGTCTCTCGACGCAGCGATCGTGATCGCGAGCCGCACGGAGATCTCGCGCCGGCAGTTCGGGCCCTACGACGGCTGGTTCAAGGAGATCCGGCCCGTCGGCTCGATCGCCTGGAAGCTCGCCTGCGTCGCCTGCGGCGACAGCGACCTCAACATCTCGGTCGCGCCCAAGAATGAGTGGGACGTCTGCGCCGGCGATCTCCTGGTGCGCGAGGCCGGCGGGGCCTACCTGGCCTTCGACGGCTCCCGGCGCGCCTACAACCAGGCCAAGACGCTGATCGACGCCGGCATGGCGGCGGGCCCCACCCCGCTGCTCGAGGCCTTCTTCGCCCGCGAACGCGCGCGCAAGCCTGCGTAGACCGCGCTGCGGAGCAGCGCGCGCAGCGAGCCGGAGGCGGGCGAAGTCGAGAAGGCCCGCGCTCTCAGGCGTCCCCCCCGTCCATCCGATCCCTACTCCGGCACCAGCCGGAGGGTTCAGCCA
>JAOTUO010000145.1 GCA_029863845.1 Myxococcales bacterium | reverse complement strand
AAGCCATAGCTGCCCTTGGCGTTCTTCACCTTGTCGACCACGATCGACCCTTCGACGCCTGCGTTCTCCGCGATGCGGCGCAGGGGCTCCTCGACGGCCCGGATCACGATGTTGATGCCGGCGCGCCGCTCCTCGTCGTCCTCCATGCCCTCGAGGACCGTCTGGGCCCGGAGCAGCGCAACGCCGCCGCCGGCCACGATGCCCTCCTCGACCGCCGCGCGGGTGGCGTGCAGGGCGTCCTCGACGCGGGCCTTCTTCTCCTTCATCTCGGTCTCGGTGGCCGCGCCCACCTTGACCACCGCGACGCCGCCGACCAGCTTCGCCAGCCGCTCCTGGAGCTTCTCGCGGTCGTAGTCCGAGGTCGTGTCCTCGACCTGCTTACGGATCTCGTTGCAGCGTCCCTCGATGTCCTTGCGGGCGCCCGCGCCGTCGATGATCGTCGTGTTGTCCTTGTCGATCACGATCCGCTTGGCCTTCCCGAGGTCCTTGGTGGTCACGTTCTCGAGCTTGAGGCCGAGCTCCTCGGCGATGACCTGGCCGCCGGTGAGGATGGCCATGTCCTGGAGCATCGCCTTGCGGCGGTCCCCGAAGCCGGGCGCCTTGACGGCGGCGACGTTGAGGGTGCCGCGCAGCTTGTTCACCACGAGCGTGGCCAGCGCCTCGCCCTCGATGTCCTCGGCGACGATCAGCAGCGGCTTGCCCTGGCGGGCGACCTGCTCGAGCAGCGGCAGCAGGTCCTTCATGTTGCTGATCTTCTTCTCGTGGAGGAGGATCATCGGCTCTTCGATGACGGCCTCCATCCGCTCGGGATCGGTCACGAAATAGGGCGACAGGTAGCCGCGATCGAACTGCATGCCCTCGACCACTTCGAGGACCGTGTCCATCGACTTGGCCTCCTCGACGGTGATCACGCCCTCGCGGCCGACCTTCTCCATGGCCTCCGAGATGATCTGGCCGATCGTCTCGTCGTTGTTCGCCGAGATGGTCCCGACCTGTGCGATCTCCTGGGAGTCGCGGGTCGGCTTCGACATGCGCGCGAGCTCGTCGACGATGGCCGAGACGGCCCTCTCGATCCCCCGCTTGAGCTCCATGGGGTTCATGCCGGCCACGACCAGCTTGCTGCCCTCGCGGAAGATGGCCTGGGCGAGCACGGTCGCCGTGGTCGTCCCGTCGCCGGCGTTGTCCGAGGTCTTGCTGGCGACCTCCTTCACCATCTGGGCGCCCATGTTCTCGAAGCGGTCCTCGAGCTCGATCTCCTTGGCAACGGTGACGCCATCCTTGGTGACCGTGGGCGAGCCGAAGCTCTTCTCGAGGACCACGTTCCGGCCCTTGGGGCCGAGCGTCACCCGGACCGCGTTCGCCAACTGGTTGACACCGCTGAGAAGCTTGCCACGGGCTTCCTGGTCGTAACGGATCTCTTTAGCAGCCATGCCTCGACCCCTCCTATTCGCAGACGCCGAGGACGTCGTCCTCGCGAATGATCAGATGTTCGTCACCCTCGATGTTCACCTCGGTACCGGCGTACTTGCTGAAGAGGATGCGATCCCCCTTCTTCACGTCGAGAGGCTGCACCTTTCCGTTCTCGTTCACCTTTCCCTTGCCCGCGGCGATCACCTTCCCTTCCTGCGGCTTCTCCTTGGCCGTGTCGGGAATGATGATGCCGCCCTTGCTGGTCTCCTCCTCGTCGATGCGCTTGACGAGGATTCGGTCCTGGAGCGGACGGATCTTCATGGAAACCCTCCGCGCGTCGCACCCCCTGGCGGGGCGCTCCGCTGCTGTATTGGTTGGAAGGGCGAATCCCCAGCAACCGGGCCCCCGTGGCCCGTCTCGGGCATCCGCCTTGCCTTGGCACTCGAGGTCGCCGAGTGCCAAAAGCGGCTGCAATGTAAGCACCGGCCCCGGGGTGCGCAAGGCGCCGCGCTCCGGAAGCGCGGTGCCCGGTTGACTTTCGCCTCGATTTCGTCATCCTCCACCCACGAACAAAAGGCGAAGTCCGCTTGGCGCTCACCCGACGACAGCGCGAGATCTACGATTTCATCCGCCGCTTCGTGGATGAGAAGGGCTATTCGCCCAGCCTCGAGGAGATCGGGGCCCACTTCCAGCTGTCGTCGGTGGCAACCGTCCACAAGCACGTCCAGCACCTGGTCGAGAAGGGGTTCCTGCGCAAGGCCTGGAACCGCTCCCGCTCGGTCGAGCCCTTGGAGCCGCCGCAGTCGGAGCTGACGTCGCTCCCGCTGCTGGGGGTGGTCGCGGCCGGCGTCCCGATCGAGGCCATCGAGGTCGAGGAGACCATCGACGTGCCCCGCGACCTGGTGCCGAGGCGCGGCGAGAGCTTCGTGCTCCGGGTCCGGGGCGACTCGATGATCGACGAGCAGATCCGCGACGGTGACCACATCGTGGTCGAAAGCCGGGCCGAGGCCCGCGACGGGGAGACGGTCGTGGCGCTGGTGCGCGGCGACGAGGCGACGCTCAAGCGCTTCTTCCGCGACGGCGAGCGGGTACGGCTGGAGCCCGCCAACCGTCGGATGCAGCCCATCGACGTCCCCGCCCGGGATGTCCAGATCCGCGGGGTCGTCCGCGGGCTGCTGCGCCGCTATCCTTGAAATTCAATCAGTTACGGCGTTCCAGGGCTGCGTTCAAGGAGTCTCGGCGTTGGTCCGGATCACGCGAACGATCGACTTCTCCTGCTCCCTGAGCTGCCGGGCGCCGGACCTCTCCGAGGAGGAGAACCGGGCGCTGTTCGGGCGGAGCGTCGCCCAGCACGGTCACAACTACCGTCTCGAGGTGACGCTGCGGGGGGAGCCGGACCCGGTCACGGGCATGGTCCTCGATCTCAAGGACCTCCAGGCGGTTCTCGATCGCGAGGTCATGGACCGCTTCGACCACCGCGACCTGAACGCCGACACGCCGTACTTCGAGAAGCAGCCGCCCACGCCGGAGAACCTCGCGCGCGTGATCGAGCGCCTCCTGCTCGTCGCTCTTCCGAAGGGACTGCTCGACCGCATCCGGCTCCGGCAGGACGATCGGCTCTGGGTGGACGTGATCGAGCCGCCCGCGTGATCGCCCTGACCCGGCGCTACGCGTTCCCGGCGGCGCATGCGCTGCGCCACCCCGCCTTCTCCGAGGAGGAGAACCGCCGGGTCTACGGGAAGTGCGCGAACCCGGGTGGCCACGGACATGACTACGGCGTCGAGGTGACCGTGACCGGCCCCGTGAACGAGCGGGCGGGGCGCCTCATCGACCCCGCGCTGCTGGACGAGATCTTCGAGGAGAACATCCGGTCGCGTTTCTCGCATCGCCTGCTCAACGACGACCCGATCTTTCGCGAGCGTGTGCCGACGGCGGAGAACCTCGCGGAGGTGATCTACGCGGGGCTCGCGGAGCCCGTCGCCGAGCGCAGCACGGCGCGGGTCGTCGGCGTGCGCGTCGTCGAGACGCACCGGAACGCCTTTGCCTACGGAGACTACGGAGAGCCGGGATGAGCGCTTGGGACGACCCGATCGAGCCGATCGTCGCGGCGATGCTCAAGGAGCTGGGGGAGGACCCGGGGCGCGACGGCCTCCAGTCGACGCCCCAGCGCGTCGCCCGGGCGATGCGCTTCTTCTGCCAGGGCTACGAGCAGGACCCGCTCAAGATCCTCAACAACGCGCTGTTCGACGTCACCTACGACGAGATGGTGATCGTCAAGGACATCGAGTTCTACAGCCTGTGCGAGCACCACCTGCTGCCCTTCTTCGGCCGGGCCCACGTCGCCTACATCCCCGCCGACAAGGTGGTGGGGCTCTCGAAGATTCCGCGGCTCGTCGAGATGTTCTCGCGCCGGCTCCAGGTTCAGGAGAAGCTCACGACGCAGATCGCCGAGTCGCTCGAGCAGGTGCTCGCGCCGAAGGGCGTGGCCGTGGTGATCGAGGCGGTCCATCTGTGCATGATGATGCGGGGCGTGGGGCAGCAGAACTGCTCGGCGATCACCAGCTCGATCAAGGGCGAGTTCGAGACCGACTCGAAGACGCGGTCGGAGTTCATGGAGCTGATCCGCCACAGTCGTCCGTCGTTCGCCTGAGCGCGCCTAACGCCCGCCCCGGATCACCTCCAGGTTCACCGTCAGGTCGCCGCCCTCCAGCAGCGCCGTGCGGCGGGCTTCGAGCCAGGCCTGGGTCTGGGCTCGGCGCTTCTCGGCCAGCAGCTCCTGCCCCACCTCCTCGATCCGGGCCTCGACCGCTTCCGCTTCCGGCGCCCGGGTCTCCAGCACCTGGAGCAACGCGAGCTTCTCATCCACCTCGAAGATGCGTTCGGCGCTCTCTCCCGCGGCAAGCGTGAAGGCCGTGGCGATCAGGTCCGGGGCCGCGCCCAGGCCCGAAACGAAGCCGTCTGGCCGGCGGCGCAGCCAGCCGCTCCGCTGGAGCGTCAGGCCCTGCGCGCGCGCGGCCTGCTCCAGGCTGCGGCCCTCCCGGATCCCGGCCGCGAGCGTCGCCGCCAGCTCGCGGTTCGCGGCGTCGGCCGCTTCGGAGGACAGCGCCTCGCGGGCCAGATCCTCCTGCACCGCCTCGAAGGGCTGGTGCTCGGCCCGGGGGTGCTCCTCGACGCGGATGATGTGGAACCCGAACTCGCTGCGAATCACCTCGCTCACCTGGTCCGCCTCGAGCGAGAAGGCCGCCGCGTCGAAGGCGGGGACCATCTTTCCGCGCTCGAAGAAGCCGAGATCGCCGCCGCTTTCCCGGGATCCGGGGTCCTCGCTCGCCCGGCGGGCGACCTCGGCGAAGTCCGCGCCGCCCCGGATCTCCTCCAGCAGCGACTCGGCGGCCGCGCGCACCTCCTGCTCGCGCTCCGCCGTCGCATCGGGCTCCACCCGCAGCAGGATGTGCCGGGCGCGAACCCGCTCCGGGACGTCGTAGCGATCGCGGTGCTCGTCGTAGAGGGCGCGGGCCTCGTCCTCCCGGGTCGCCAGGAACTCGGCCACCCGAGCCTCGTCGATCTCGGGGGCCGCCGGCGTCGCGTTCGGGTCGAGCACGACGAAGGCGATGCGCACCTCCGCCATGCGCTGGCGCACCGCCTCCCGGGTTTCCGCTTCGGAGACCCGCGAGAGGTCGTTGAGCACCCGGAGCATCTTGGTGGCGAGCAGGAGCGTCGACTGCTCAGCCATGAAGTTGCGCTGGTTGCCGTATTCGTACTGGGTGTAGTTCTCGAAGGCCTGGCGGTCGAAGCTCCCGGTCTCGTCGCGGAAGCCGCCGCCCGCCAGGACGGAGCGCTCGATCTCCTCCCGAGCCACCGTGAGGCCCAGGTTCCGGGCCTCGATGGCGAGGAGCGCCCGGTCCACCAGGGTGCGTACCGCGGCCTCGTCGAGGGTGTCGCGGAGGGCCGTGGCGTCGAAGCTCTCCCCCAGGGCCTCCTGGTACTGGCTCTCCCGCTGGGCCCGCACGCGCTCGAACTCGCGGAAGCCGTAGGCGTAGGGGCCGACCTGGACCAGCGCGTCGCCGGACGATCCCTGTAGCGGCGCCCCCAGGCCGATGAAGAAGACCATCACCCCGCCGATGCCGATCACGAAGAGCGCCGTCACCCAGCGCTGTCCCTTTCTCAGGAGGTCGAGCATCGCGGGCAGACTACGGACGCCGCTGCCCTCCAGCAAGTCTCGATCGCGGCGATTTGCTTGAAGCCCCGGAGGTCCGCTGGTAGCATCCACGTGGGACGGGGATTCGGCGTAAACGCCCTTCGAAATCGCCTACTTAGATAGTCGTCGCGGCCCGCGCTGGAGTGTCGTCCCGCAAGGAGACCGATGTGATCCTCGATCCCATCCTCGGTTGGTTCTCGAACGACCTGGCGATAGACCTCGGCACGGCCAACACCCTCGTGTTTGCCAAGGGCAAGGGCATCGTGGTGTCGGAGCCCAGCGTCGTCGCGGTGGCGCACGAGGGGCGCGGCGTCGATCGGGTGCGCGCCGTCGGCAAGGAAGCCAAGCAGATGCTGGGCCGCACGCCCGGCCACATCGTCGCCATCCGCCCGATGAAGGACGGCGTCATCGCGGACTTCGAGATCGCCGAGGCGATGCTGCGCTACTTCATCACCCGGGTTCACGACCGCAAGCGCATGGTTCGACCGCGCATCGTGATCGCCGTTCCGTCGGGCATCACCGAGGTCGAGAAGCGCGCCGTGCGGGAGTCGGCAATGTCGGCGGGCGCGCGCGAGGTGTACCTGATCGACGAGCCGATGGCGGCGGCGCTCGGCGCCGGCCTGCCGGTGACCGAGCCCTCCGGCAACATGATCGTCGACATCGGCGGGGGCACGACCGAGGTCGCCGTCATCTCCCTGTCGGGGATCGTCTACGCGAACTCGACGCGCGTCGGCGGCGACAAGATGGACGAGGCCATCATCAACTACGTCAAGCGCAAGTACAACCTGCTGATCGGCGAGCGGACCGCCGAGATGGTGAAGGTCAACGTGGGCACGGCCTATCCGATCGAGGAGGTCCAGTCCATGGAGGTCAAGGGCCGCGACCTGGTCGCCGGCGTGCCCAAGATCCTCGAGATCAAGACCGAGGAGGTGCGCGAGGCGCTGGCCGAGCCGGTCAACGCCGTGGTCGAGAGCGTGAAGATCGCTCTCGAGCAGACGCCCCCGGAGCTGGCCGCCGACATCGTGGACAAGGGCATCGTCCTCGTCGGGGGCGGCGCCCTGCTGCGCAACCTCGACGTCCTGCTACGGGAGACGACGGGCCTGCCGGTCATGCTGGCGGAGGATCCCCTCACCGCCGTCGTCTTGGGAGCCGGACGCACGCTCGACGAGCTGTCGCTGCTCAAGGACATCTGCAGACGGTCGTAGCGGGTCCGGTCCGATAAAGGTTCGATGGGCGAGTTCGGCCGCCGAATGCGGATAGCGATGCTGGTCATTGCGCTGGTCGCGGTGGCCCTGGTGAGCATGGTGTCGGACCGGCGGGCCCTGATGGCCGGAGGGCGCGAGCTGCCGTGGGGAGCGGGGGCCATCCTCGACCTCGCCGTTCCGGTCCAGAAGCTGATCGCCATGCCCGCGGGCATCGTCCGCGACGCGTGGCGTCACTACCTGGATCTGGTGGGGGTCCAGGAGGAGAACGAGCGGCTGCGCGCGCGCCTGGCGCGCCTGGCGGAGGACAACCTCCAGCTGCAGGAGGCGCTCGTGGCGAGCGGCCGCCTCCAGCAGATCGCCGAGATGCGCGACGACTTCGAGATCCCGATGCTGCCCTCCGAGCTGGTCGGCGGCGACGTCTCCCCGTGGTTCCGGTCGGTGTCCTTCGATCGCGGTCTCGGCGACGGGGTGCGGTCGGGCATGCCCGTGATCTCCGAGGATGGCCTGGTGGGACTGGTGACGGCGGTCTCGCAGCGAGCCTCCCGGACCATGCTCCTGCTCGACCGCCAGAGCGCGGTGGATGGAACGGTGCAGCGCAGCCGCGCGCGGGGGATCGTGCGGGGCCGCGGGAGCGATGAGCTCGAGTTCGAGTTCGTGGTCCGCGGGGGCGATGTCCGGGTCGGCGACATCGTGATCACCTCGGGGCTCGGGGGCGTCTACCCGAAGGGGCTGCGCATCGGCCAGGTCACCGCGGTCTCGGATCCCGGCGCGCGGCTGCTCCAGACGGCGACGGTCGCACCGGCCGTCGACTTCGGTCGCCTCGAGCAGGTGTTCGTGATGCTGCGTCGCGGCCCGACGATGGAGCTGCTCTACGAGGCCGGTGAGCCGGGGGTGACGGCGGACGCCGCATCGCCGAAGCCGGCCTCGTGAAGCCCGCTCTCGCGCTCCTGCTCCTGGGTGCCGTGGCGATCATGTTCCAGGGCGCCGCCTCCGGCTTGCTGGCGACGCGCTTCATCCCCGACCTGGGCTTCCTGATCGTGGTCGCCGTCGGCGCTCGTTGGCGCAGCCTGCCGGGCGGCCTCGTCCTGGCCGCGCTGATCGGCTACGCAGCCGACCTGCTCTCCGGCTCGCTGTTGGGCCAGCACGCGCTGCTGCGCATGCTCGCGTTCCTGGCGGCACGCGTCGCCAGCCGCTCGCTCAACCTGCGCGGTTCGCTGCCCCAGGCGGTCTTCGTCGGCCTGCTGACCCTGCTCAACGCCCTGGGCGTCGCCGTGCTCACGTCCTTCTTCGCGCCGCCGGGCGCGGTTTTCGGCCTCCCCCCCGCGAACGCCCTCCTCACCCACGCCGGCATCAACGCGGCGATCGCACCGCTCGTGGCGCTCGGCACCGACCGCGTCCTGGCGCTCGTGAGCGACGAGGACGCCGGTCGCCGCCTCCTGCGCTTTGAATCGAGGCGGGCGGCGTGATCCGCGGCCAAGGCGGGCAGGGGCGACGCCTCGGCGCGGGCGTGGACCCGGCCGTCGAGGAGCGCGTGCCGCTGGTCGCCGTCCTGATGCTCCTCGTCTTCGCCGTCTTCGCCGTCCGCCTCTTCCAGCTGCAGATCATCGAGAGCGACGCCCTGCGCCTGCGCTCGCAGCGCAACTCGGTGCGCACCGTGCGCCTGGAGGCGCCGCGCGGCGACGTGCTCGACCGCGAAGGGCGGGTGCTGGCGACGACGCGTCCGGCCTTCGGGCTCCAGGCGATTCCCCACGACCTGCGCGACTCCGACGTGACCTTCGCGGCGCTGGCAATGCTCCTCGACGAAGACGGCGAGGCGTTGCGCGCGCGGGTGGGTATGCCGCGCGGCCGCCAGCGCTTCGCTCCGGTGCGCCTGGCCGGGGACCTCAGCTACGACCGCATGGCGCGCGTCGAGTCGCACCTCTACGCGCTTCCCGGCGTGGTGACCGACGTGCGACCGCGTCGTTACTACCCGGCGGGTCCCCTGGCCGCGCACGTCCTCGGGTCCATCGGCGAGATCGGACCCTCGCAGCTCGCCACCCGCGAGTTCGCGGACTACCGGCAGGGCGAGGTGATCGGCCTGACCGGCGTCGAAGCCCGCTACCAGCGGTACCTGCGCGGCCGGGCCGGGGGCCGCAATCAGGTGGTCGACGTCTCCGGCCGGGTGGTCGAGGTGCTCGACGAGGTGGAGCCCCAGCCGGGCGCGACGGTCGCCCTGACCCTCGACCTCGACCTCCAGCAGGCGGCGGAGGTGGGCTTCCTGCCGGAGGTGCTCGGCGAGCCCGCGAAGCTCGGCGCCCTGGTGGCGCTCGATCCCCACAACGGCGACGTGCTCGCGCTGGTCTCGAAGCCGTCGTACGACCCCAACGCCTTCGCGGGCGGAATCGACGCCGAGACCTGGGGCCGGCTCACGAACGACGAGTGGCGCCCGCTCCAGAACCGTGCGCTCGCGGGCCTGTATCCGCCCGGCTCGACCTACAAGGTGATCGTGGCGGCGGCGGGACTCCAGGAGGGCGTGATCGATCCCGAGGAGCCGTTCACCTGCCTGGGCTCGTTCAAGCTCGGTCGCCGCACCTATCGCTGCTGGAAGCGGCACGGGCACGGCGAGGTGAACCTGCGCCAGGCGATCGTCGAGTCCTGCGACGTCTACTTCTACCGCGTGGGGCTCGAGCTCGGCATCGATCGCCTCGCCTTCTTCGCCAACGGGTTCAACCTGGGCCGGCTCTCGGGGATCCGGATTCCCCAGGAGAAGTCGGGGCTGGTGCCGACGGAAGCCTGGAAGGAGAAGCGCCACTCCGAGCCCTGGATCCTCGGCGAGACCGTCTCGGCCGCGATCGGTCAGGGCTACAACCTCGCGACCCCGCTCCAGATGGCGGTCGCCTACGCCGCGCTGGCGAACGGCGGGAAGCTGCTGCGCCCGCGCCTCCTGCTGCGGGCGACCGGGCGGGACGGGTCGGTCACCGAGGGGCCGCCGCCGGAGGTGCTCGGAACGGTTCCCGTGGCGCCGGAGCACCTCGCCCGGATTCGGGACGGGCTGGAAGGCGCGGTGTCCGAGCGCGGCGGCACCGGCGGGCGCGCGCGGGTTCGTGGCGTGCGCGTGGCGGGAAAGACCGGCACGGCGCAGGTCGTCCGACTCGAGCACAC
>JAOTUO010000452.1 GCA_029863845.1 Myxococcales bacterium | reverse complement strand
AGCGCAGCCGCACGGCTCTGATCCGTTCGAAGGAGACGCTCGCGAAGGCGGAAGGCCGTCTTGCGAACGCCGCCACCGACGAGGTGCTCTTCCGCACCATCCAGCGCCGGCTACTCGAGGATCGCAAGCTGCGCGGAACGGCGATCGCCGTCCGGGTGGACCGGGGCGCGGTCACCCTCTCCGGCAGCGTCGAGAGCGACGCGCTGAGACAGCGCGTTGGTCTCCTGGTCGAGGAAGCCCCCGCCGTCAAGCTCGTCGACAATCAGGTCGTGGTCTCAACGCCGGGAAATCCGTCCGGCAACTGACGACCAGCCGCGGGCCGGTACCTGGAGGCACAAGGGGCCGCGGAGCGGCCCCGTCCAGCCGCTTTGAGCGGCTCATTTGGATGCCCCAGGTCTTGCCGGGCGAGCAGTCACCCGGGTCGTATCGCCTCCGCGCTTGCGGCTGGCGCTCCGGAAGTCCTCCTTCCTGAGGCCGTGCCTCTTCATTTTTTCGGCGAGCGAACGGGGCGCCATGCCGGCCCGCTGCGCGGCGCTGCGGATCTTCCCGCCGGAATCCCGAAGGATCTCGAGGAGGTATCGACGCTCGGCGTGATCCAGGACCTGCTGGCGGACGGTTCGCCAGGGGAGGTGCGTCCAGTCGGCGAGAAGCGGACTGACGGGGCTGCCATCCGACGAGAATTCCTGGATGGGTCCGGGGAGGTCGGTGACCTGGATCTCTGCCTGCGTTCCCATGATGACGGCGCGCTCGACGGCGTTCGCGAGCTCGCGAATGTTCCCGGGCCATGGGTACGCGACGAGGCATTGCATCGCCGCGTGTGAGATGCGGGTGACGTCCGAGTGAACGAGCGCCCGGTGGTGGTCGACATAACTCTGTGCAATCTCCGGGATGTCTTCGGCTCGCTCGCGAAGCGGTGGGAGTTGGAGACGCATGACGGCCAGGCGATAGTAGAGGTCCTCCCGAAAGCGCCCTTCGGCGACCTCCTTTTCGAGGTCCCGATTCGTGGCCGTCATGAAACGGACGTCCACCTCGATTCGCTCTTCCGATCCGAGCGGCTGGACCTCGCGTTCCTCGAGCACACGGAGGAGCTTCGCCTGCAGGTGGAGGGGGAGTTCGCCGATTTCGTCGAGGAAGAGCGTGCCGCGATGGGCGAGCTCGAAGTATCCGCGCCGGTCGCGGTCGGCGCCGGTGAATGATCCCTTCTCGTGCCCGAACAACTCGCTCTCGACGAGCGTGGGCGTCAGGGCGGCACAGCTTACGGGGAAAAACGGACCCTTGCGTGGGCTTTCGTTGTGCAGCGATCGTGCGAGGAGCCCCTTCCCGACCCCCGTTTCACCCACAATGAGGACGGTCGCGTCGCTCGTCGCGGTCCGCCGCACGCTGCGGAGGAATGCTCTCATCACGGGGCTCGCGGTCGCATAGTCTGCCAGCGTGTAGTCTTCGTCGGGGACTTCGCGCTCTCGAGCATCGGCCTCTTGGAGGCGCCGTTCGACGAGCGCCCGAAAACAGTCGTGGAAGACATCCTCATCGACGGAGTCGGGAATCACGGCAAGACAACCGGCTGCCAGCAATGAGGCGCGCCGTCGCGGGTCGTCTTCGAGGCCGACCACGACCAGGTGTGGGGGGTCTGGGTTGTTTTGCAGCGACTTGACGAACTCGCTGGCGGAATCGGGCAAGAGCGACTCATCCATCACGACGAGGTCCAGGGACCGCCGCGCCAGCAGGTCGTTCAGCTCGGTGACGGAGGGCAGGTTCGTGGAAATGCTCTCGACGTCGTTCAGAGCGGAGCCCACCCGTCGGCGCGTCTCACCGGGTTCGGCAACGACTGCGGTGCGAAGGAACATCACGCACCCCGCTGGTGTAGGAGCAGCCTCGGATCCCTTCCGTCGCGACGTCATCCTCGCACAAAACGGAGCTGTAGCCTCCACTTTTCCATCGGAATCTCCATCCGATCGACATCGCCGCCGCTCGGTAAACCTCAGATATTCCAAGGTGTTACCCGCTCACCGGGCCATTTCCTCGAAATTGGCACGCGGCTTGCTCTCCCCTCTAAAGGTGGGTGCGGAGGACATGGAGAGCGCATGAACCATCAAGGTGACGATCGCCCGCCCAAGCCGCCGGAGCAGGAGATGCAGCCGAAGCCTTCCCCGGCATCTCCGGTGCCCCAGAAGAAAGCCAAGCGGCCCGAGAAGAGCCCATCGCCGCAGAAGGTTCCTCAGCCCAAGCGGTAGA
>JAOTUO010000144.1 GCA_029863845.1 Myxococcales bacterium | reverse complement strand
CGGCTCTCAGAACGCGGCCACACCCAGGGCGTGGCGCGCGGCGATGTAGCCGAAGGTGGTGGTCGGTCCGAGGGTGGAGCCGGGGCCGGGGTAGGTGCGCCCCATGACCGAGGCGGAGCAGTTCCCCGTCGCGTAGAGGCCCTCGATGGGGCTTCCGTCCTCCCGGAGCACGCGTGCCTGCGCGTCGGTCCGGAGACCGCCCTTGGTCCCGAGCTCACCGGGAAAGACCTCCATGCCGTAGAAGGGCGCGGCGTCGATGGGCGCCATGCAGGGGTTGGGCTCCACGGTGGGATCGCCGTAGAAGCGATCGAAGGCCGTCTCGCCGCGATGGAAGTCGAGATCCACCCCGCCGGGGGCCTGCTCGTTGAAGCGCGTCACGGTCTCGCGGAGCCCCTGCGGGTCCACCCCGAGCCGGCTCGCCAGCGCCTCCAGCGTCTTCGCCTTGCGCAGGAAGCCGCGACGCAGCCTTCGCGGAGCCGCCCAGTCGGGCTGCTGGGAGCCGGGCAGCAGCGGGCCGCAGGGGTACTTGCGGCGGTAGCTCGCGTCGAAGATCAGGTAGGCGGGGAGGTTCGGCACGGAGTCCGGGTCCTGCTCGTACATGACGTTCACCACGTCGATGTAGGCGGCGGTCTCCTTCACGAAGCGCCGGCCCGCCCGGTTGATCAGGATCCCGCCCGGCAGCGACTTCTCGATCACCAGCATCCGCGCGCGATCCTCGCCCGGCACGACCACGGTGGGGCCCCACCAGGCGTCGTCCATCAGATCGAGGGCGGCGCCCAGCTCGCGGCCCATCTCGATGGCGTCGCCCTCGTTGTAGGGGTTGGCGCAGGTCCACTCCGCCCGGGTCGGATGCGGGAGATGCTTCTCGCGCAGCGCCTGGCTGGCCTCGAAGCCGCCCGCTGCGAGCAGCACGCCCCGCTCGGCGCGGATGCGCAGGCGGCGGCCCCCTTGCTCGGCCTCCACCCCGACCACGCGCTCGCCCTCGAGCAAGAGCCGACGCGCGGGCGTCTCCAGCCAGAGCGGCACGTCCCGGTCCATCAGGGAGCGGCGCAGCCGTCCGACCAGGGCGTTGCCCATCGCCAGCCGTCGATCGCGCTTCGAGCGAAAGCGCCAGGGCAGGTCGAAGGCGTAGCCGAGCATCAGCCGGATGAGGCATGCCCGCCAGCCCGGCGCCCGGCATAGCAGGAGCTGCGCCTCGGGAATGTCCATGGCCACCCGGTTCATGATCCGCTCCTGGAGCGCCGTCTCGCGCATGCGCAGGAACTCCTCGTTTCCCAGCTCGCGGGCGTGGTAGGCGTCGGCTTCGAGGCAGCGGCCCCCCTCCGCAGCGCCCGGGACGTCGGGGTAGTAGTCGGCGTAGTCGGGAATCGGATGGAAGCGCAGCGCGGTCTTCTCGGAGAGGTACTTCGCCATCGCGGGCGCGTTCTCGACGTAGGCTCGCAGCTTCTCCTCGGGAACGATCGCGCCCACGGTCCCCTTCATGTACGCGAGGGCCGCCTCGGGTGTGTCGCGCAGTCCGGCTGGCTCCATCAGGTGGTTGTTCGGAACCCAGAGCCCGCCGCCCGACATCGCCGACGACCCGCCGTACTGGGGGCTCTTCTCGATGAGCAGCACGCGCGCCCCCGCGTCGGCGGCGACGATGCCGGCCGTCATGGCGCCAGCACCCGAACCCACGATCAGGAAGTCGACCTGATGATCGAAGCCCTCATCCACGCGATCGGTCACGGCTCGCTCCTTCGATTCCTTCCTGCGTCTCGCGGACGCTGCGGTCCGCTCTGTTCCTCGTCGATCAGGTAGAGGTTCCCTTCCAGGCACCAGACGGCATCCGCCGCGAAGCCCTGCGGCTTCACCACCAGATCGGTCATCAGGAACCAGCGCCAGGCGGGATCGCCGTATTCGATGCAGTCGCCCGTGAGCGTCCCGGCGAAGTCCTGGCGACCCGCGAAGTGGGTGCCGGGAACGGGCCCCCCGCCGTCGCACTCGGCGCGCCGCCCGGCCATCTCGGGGTGAAAGCTGCGCTTCTGGTCGCCGGCCTCAGCCATCGCCGAATCCTCCCAGCTCCCTCCGGTCAGCGACCGACGAAGCGGGGCTTGCGCTTCTCCATGTACGAGCGGGGGCCCTCCCGGGCGTCCTCGGAGGTGCGCACCCGCTGGAATAGCGCGTTCTCCAGCACGAAGGCCCGCTCGTGCTCCCAGGCCCGGACACAGATCTCCTTGCAGGTCCGTACCGCGAGGGGTCCGTTCTCGCACACCAGCGCGGCGAGCTTCATCGCCTCGGGGAGGGCGTCCCCGGGCTCGTCCACCAGCCGGTTGACGAGGCCCACCTCGTAGGCGCGCTGCGCGTCGATGGGGCGCCCGGTGAGCAGGATCTCCATGGCCACGTTCCAGGGAATGGCGCGCGGCAGGCGGACGTGCGAGCCACCGGCGGGGATCATCCCCCAGCGCACCTCGCCGAGGCCGAAGCCGGCGTTGCGCGATGCGACGCACATGTCGGCGCCGAGCACGAGCTCCAGGGTGGCGAAGCCGTTGACCGCGGTGATGATCGGCTTGTAGATGTCGCTGTAGACCCGCTTCGTGGGATCGACGTTGATCTTGTACTCCCCCTTGGTGATCACGGGGATCATGGCGTCGAGGTCGCCGCCCGCGCACCAGGCCTTCTCTCCGCTGCCGGCGAGGACGGCCACGTAGAGGTTCGGGTCCTGCTTGAAGTCGTCGAAGGACGCGTAGAGGGCGTCGATCATCTCCGGCGTGAAGCAGTTACGCCGCTCGGGCCGGTTGAAGGTCATGACGGCGATGCGGTCCTTCTTCTCGTACAGGAACTCGGGGGTGCCAGGCATCGTGGATTCCCTCTTGCGTGGGTTTGCTTCCAGCGTTTCCGGAGGTCGGGGCCTCGCTACGCCCGCCGGAATCTCGGCAACGTGACCTCGTCGGTCACGTCCTCGAAGATCACCGCCACGGGCATGCCCGTGGCGAGCTCCTCGGGCGGGCAGTCGACGACCCAGCTCACCATGCGGACGCCCTCTTCGAGCTCGATGATGGCCGGGGCGTAGGGGGCGTCCCCGGCGAAGGCCGGATGCATGGGACGCGCGACCACCGTCCAGGTGAAGACCTTCCCGCGGCCGGAGGAGCGGGCCCACTCCCAGTCCCACGATCCGCAGTGCGAGCAGCACAGACGCGGCACGTGTCGCCAGCGGCCGCAGCCGGTGCAGCGCTGGAAGCGCAGCTCGCGATTCCGGCAGTGCCCGTAGAACGCTGCGGTCGTCCCCTCCATGAGGGGCAGAGGCTTCTCGGTGCCCGCGCTCTTGGGGTCCAACGGCAGCGTCCTCCCTCCCGGCCGCCTCAGCGGCCGAGGATCGCGATGGAGCCGTCGCCGAAGTCTCCGAATCCGGTGACGATCCCGATGTCGGCGTTCTTCACCTGCCGCTCGCCGGCTTCGCCGCGCAGTTGGCGCACGGCCTCGACGAAGTGGTTCATGCCCAGGATGTGCGCCTCGGAGAGCAGGCCGCCGTGGGTATTGACGGGAAGCGCGCCGCCGGGCTCGATGCGGCCGCCTTCCACGAAGGCGCCGCCTTCGCCGCGCTTGCAGAAGCCCATCTCCTCGAGCTGCTGGATCACCTGGAAGCTGAAGGGGTCGTAGATCTCGGCGAAGTCCACGTCGTCGTGCCCGATCCCCGCCATCCGGAAGGCGCGCGCGGTGGCGCGCGTGAGGCCGAGCTCGAAGACGTCCTCCCGCGTGACGATGTCGTCGGCCGGGAAGGGCTGTCCCTGGGCGCTGCCCAGGAGCCTCACCGGCTGCGCCCGCAGGTCGCGCGCACGCTCCAGGGTCGTCACCACGAAGGCGGCGCCGCCGTCGGCCTCGAGGGAGCAGTCGAACAAGCGGTAGGGGTCCGCGATGACCGGGGCCGCCAGGTAGCTCTCCAGACTGAGCGGCTTGTCGCGCATCAGGGCGCCGGGATTCCTCCGGGCGTGCTTGCGCTGGGCCACCGCCACCGCCCCGAGCTGCTCGGGGCGGGTTCCGTAGCGGTCCATGTGAAGCCGCGCGATGAAGGAGAACCACTGCACGGGTGCGGTGAGCCCGAAGGGAAAGTAGAAGTCGCGCGCATTCGCGCCGCCCGACATGGCGCTGGGATCCTGCACGACGATCTGTCGCACCCGCCTGCCCGAGAAGCCGTACCAGCCGCCGGGAATCAGGACGTAGCTCGCCATCCCCGAGCCAACCGCCATGGCGGCGTTGGCGAGGGAGGCACCCGGCCCCGCTCCTCCGACGTGGGAGGTGGCCTGATAGCGGAGGTCGTCGACGCCCAGGTTGACGGCCAGATCCTCGGCGATGCTGAGGCCGTAGAAGGGGAGGATCCCGTCGATGTCCCGATTGCGCAGTCCGGCGTCCCGAATGGCGGCCTCGGAGGCCCGGAGCTCCAGCGCCAGGCTTCTGCCGCCGGGTCCGTCGCTTTCGCGCAGGTAGGGGGTATCGCCGATCCCGACGATGCACGCCCGGCCCTCGAGAGCGTTCACGATGCCTTCCTCCCCACGGCGACGCTTGCCACTCCTTCCATACCCTCCATGGCGCTCGCTCAGTAGATGACGCGCTCCTTCACCAGCGCCTCGAAACGCGCCGGCGGAATTTCCAACAGCTCCTGGAAGACGTGGCGGTTGTCCTCGCCCATGGTCGGGCCCGGCCGGTAGGCGGGCTGGCCGCGCGAGGTCTTGACGTAGTGGCCGTAGACCGTCTCCCGGAATCCCAGGGGATGCTCGACCTCGATGAAGGTGCCGCGCGCGGCATAGTGTGGATCCCGCAGCAGGTCGGCGACGTTGAGCACGGGCGCGGCGGGCACGCCGAAGTCCTGAAGCCGCCGTGCCAGCGCGTAGTCGTCGTGCTGCCGCGACCACGCGGCGATCCGTTCGTGGAGCGCATCGATGTGCGCGACGCGCGCAGCGCCGTCGGCGAAGTCGGCGTCCTCGGCCCAGGCGGGATCGTCCATCGCCGCGCGCAGGCCGCGCCACTCGGCGGCGTCGCGCACGGCCAGGCTGATCCAGCGGTCTTCGCCTGCGCAGGGAAAGACGCCGTGGGGCGCCGCGGCGGCCGTGGGGTGACGGTTCCCGATGGGGCCGGCCACGCGACCGTTGAACGTGAAATCCATGAAGGCCGGGCCCACGAGCTGCATCACCCCCTCCTGCTGGGAGAAGTCGATGTGCTGTCCTTCGCCGCTGCGGCGGCGCTGGTGCAGGCCGAGCAGGGCGGCGAAGGCGCCGATCGTGCCACCCAGGGGATCCGCGAAGGCGTTCTCCATGGGGACGGGCGGGCCGCCGTGGTAGCCGGTGAGGCTGTCGAGGCCGGTGATGCTGCTCAGGCTCATGCCGTAGGTGCGGACGGAGCTCAGGGGGCCGAAGAGTCCGGCGGCGGGCATGGACACCATCACCAGGCGGGGATTCGCGGCGCGCAGCGGCTCCCAGCCCAGTCCCAGCTTCTCCATCACGCCAGGACCGAAGTTCTCCAGGACGACGTCGCAGACGGCGACGAGCCGCAGGGCCAGCTCCTGCCCCTCGGATCGCTTGAGGTCGAGGGTGATGCTGCCGTTGCCCGCCCAGCCCGCATGGTTCTGGAGGCTGCGATCGGGATCGCGCTCGCCGCCGGCGAAGGGAGGAATCGTGCGGTTGATGTCGACCCGCACGTGGGACTCGACCTTGTACACCTCGGCGCCGAGCCGGCTGAGCGTCTGCCCTGCGACCGGACCGAGCCAGCCCCAGCCGAAGTTCGCAACCCGTATCCCCTGCAAGGGCAGCGATCGTCCCACCGTCGTCTCCTCGCTCTCCCCGGAGCCTTGCTCGCGGCGCCGTCAGATCACGCCGTTCGCAGCCAGCTCCCGCAGCCGTTCTTCTCCCAGCCCGAGCCGCTCGCCGTAGACTTCGCCGTTGTGCTGGCCCAGCAGCGGTGCCGCCGAGCGTGGCCCGCCCGGTGCCTGGGGCAGGAGCACGGGCGCACCGAGGGTGCGCACCGAGCCCAGCACGGAGTGCTCGAGCTCCACGATGAATCCGCGTTCGTCGAGATGGGGATGCTGCGCCGCGTCCTGCACCGTGAAGACGGCGGTCGACGGGCAGCCATGCTCCTGGCACCGATCCATGATCTCCTGCTTCGTGTGCCGGCGCGTCCATTCCTCGAGCAGCGGGTAGATGACGTCCGCGTGCTGCGCCCGCGCGAACATGTCCTGGAAGAGCTCGGTCTGCGTCCAGTCGGGATTGCCCATCGCCCGGGCCAGTCCTTGCCACTGCCCCAGCTCGAGGGCGAGCATCCACACGTACCCGTCCTTGCAGGGCAGGATCGTGGCCGGTGCGGCCAGGGGCATGCCGACTCCGGTGCGCTTCTCGAAGCTGCCGTCCTGGGCATAGCCGCCGATGTTCTGGGCGCCGACGAAGAGGGCCGCGATGGCTTCGGCGCAGGAGACGTCGATGTGCTCGCCGCGCTCCGCGTCCTGGGTCAGAAGGGAGGCGAGGCCCCAGGTGGCGGCGACATAGGCGCCGAAGTAGTCCGCCGAGAAGGTGCCCTGCTCGAGCGGCGCCTCGTCGGGCCGGCCGCAGTAGCGGCTGCCCGTGCCCGAAAGGTGATAGGCATTGAGATCGCACCCCTTCCACGCCGCATAGGGACCCGTCTGGCCGAACGGCGTGATCGAGATCATCACGAGCGCGGGAATGCGCTCCGCGAGGCGCGCGTAATCCAGCCCCCACGCGCGCATCTGCCCCGGCTGATGGTTCTCCACCAGCACGTCGGCTCCGTCGAGAATTCGGAGCAGCAGGTCGCGGCCCTCGTCGCCGCTCGGGTCGAGGGTCACGCTGCGTTTGTTCGTGTTGAGGACGAAGAAGAGGCCGCTCTTCTCGAGGTGGGGCTCGTCAGCGGGGAAGGGACCCCAGCTCCGGGTGACGTCACCCGCTCCGGGCATCTCGATCTTGATCACCTCGGCGCCGTAGTCCGCGAAGAGCCGGGTGCAGAAGGCCGCCGAGACGCCCTGTCCCAGCTCGACGATGCGGACTCCCTCGAGTGCAGCGACGGCCATGCCCTATCTCCCGCCCACCAGCGCGCGGATCTCCGCCTCGGAGAAGCGGGCCTCCCGCAGGATCTCCTCGCCGTGGGCTCCCGGACGCGGAGACAGGCTGCGCACCGAGCCCGGAGTCTGCGAGAGCTTGGGCGCCACGCCGACCTGTCGGATGCTCCCGAATTCGGGGTGCTCGAGCTCCACCACCATGTCTCTCGCGCGTACGTGCGGGTCGGCGACGGCTTCGTCGAGGGCGTAGACGGGAGCCACGCAGACCTCGTCGCTGCCGAGCTCCTCGAACCACGCGTCCCGGTTCTTCTCCCTGAAGCGCGCCCGCAGGAAGGCGAAGATCTCGGGAAAGCGCTCCTCGTCGAACTGCTGCTCGCCGAACGCCTCGCAGCCGAGGCGTTCGCAGAGGCGCTTCCAGAACCAGGGCTCCATGCAGGCCACCGAAAGCCACTTCCCGTCCGCCGTCTCGTACACGTTGTAACAGGGAAGGGCGCCGTTCAGGAAGTAGCGTCCCGGCCGCGGCGGCGTGCCCGTCGTGAAGTAGTCCGAGACCGCCTGGCCGGCCAGGGCGAGCACGCCGTCGCTCATCGCCATGTCGACGTACTGGCCCTCGCCCGAAGCCTCCCGCGCCACGACGGCCGCCAGGATCGCGAAGGCCGCGTACAGGCCCCCCGCGGCGTAGTCGCCGATCAGGTTCACCGGGATCGCCGGCGGCTCGCCGGGCCAGCCGGTCATCCCCAGGGCGCCGCCCAGGCTGATGTAGTTGAGGTCGTGGCCGACCCGGGTCGCGTAGGGGCCCGTCTGCCCGTAGCCGCTCACCGAGCAGTAGACGGCCCGGGGATTGCGGCTGCGCACGGTCGCGTAGTCGACGCCGAGGCGGCGGCTCACCCCCGGCCGAAAGCCCTCGACGACGACGTCGGCACGGTCGATCAGACGCAGGCAGGCTTCGCGCGCATTGGGATCCTTGAGATCGAGGACGATGGAGCGCTTGTTGCGACCCACGGGGTTGAAGGCCCGGGCCCTAGCGCTCACCCCGAGCTCCTCCTCGACGCGCCGTCCGCTTCCCGGAGGCTGCTCCACGACGACGACGTCGGCGCCGAAGTCGGCCAGCAGCATGGTGCAGTAGGGGCCGGGAGCGTGCCGCGACAGATCGATCACGCGCAGCTTCCCGAGGGCCATCATCGCCGCGCTCTCTCTTCTCCCGGCACCATGGTGGGGGGGTGGAGGAAATTTGTCAAGCATCTTGACGATTCTTGCGTCGCCCCCTAGCGTGGGGGCGTTTCGGGCCCGACGGGCACGGCCCCCGACGAGGAGGGACACCCCGGTGAAGGATCCCCTGCGAACGCGGCTCTGCGAGTCGCTCGGCATCGAGTACCCGATCGTCTCCTTCACGCACTGCAAGGACGTCGCAGCCGCGGTGATCAACGCCGGTGCCTTCGCCGTGCTCGGCCAGACCCAGAGCACCCCGGACGAGATCGCGGCCAACATCCAGTGGCTGCGTGAACGGGTGGGGGACAAGCCCTTCGGCGTGGATCTCGTCTTTCCCGCATCCGTTCCCTCGCTGGGAACCCCCGAAGAGCTGATCGCGCAGATTCCCGCCGCCCAGCGCGAGTACACCGAAGACATCAAGCGGCGTCACCGGATCCCGGCGCCGAAGAAGACCCCCGAGCTGTACGAGCTCGGCTGGGTGAACAAGGAGATCCCGCAGAAGCAGCTCGAGGTGGTGCTGGACGAGAAGGTGCCCGTGGTGGCCTCGGGCCTGGGCAACCCCGGATTCTTCGTGGAGGCGGCGCACGAGCGAGGCATGCAGGTCTGGGGTCTGGTGGGCAAGCCGCGCCAGGCGAAGCGGGAGCTCGAGGCCGGCGTCGACGCCGTCGTGGCCCAGGGCATCGATGCGGCGGGACACACGGGATCGATCGGCACCTTCTCCATCGTGCCTCAGGTGGTGGCCGTCGCGGGCGACCGGCCCGTCATCGCGGCGGGCGGCGTCACCACGGGGCGGCATCTGGCCGGGGCCATCGCCCTGGGGGCCTCGGGCGTATGGACCGGCACCGTCTGGCTGCCCTGCCGCGAGTCCGACGTCGAAATGCGGATGAAGGAGAGGATCCTCGAGGCCACGGCCGAGGACACCTCGTTCTCGAACTGCGTCTCCGGATTCACGATGCGGACACTCAAGAGCCAGTGGCACGCGGAGTGGGCGCGACCCGAGGCACCGCCGCCCGCTCCCGCACCCTACCAGCTCTTCCTGTTCGCCGAGGTCAAGCAGTCGGCCCTCGACTGGGACATCCCCGAGTTCATGACCGAGGCGGCAGGGCAAGGCGTGAACTTCGTCACCAGCATGAAGCCGGCGCGCCAGATCGTGATGGACATGGTCGAAGAAGCCTACGCCGTATTCGACGAGATCACGGGCGAAGAGGAGACGAGTTGATCGCCTAGTCTCCCGGCTCGTCGTACCGGCTCATGATGCCCATGCCCTCCAGCGCGAGGCCGTAGCCCAGCCCCTCGTGCAGCAGCCGCTTCATGCGGTGGTTGAGCACCACGCGGCTGTAGCGACGGGTCAGCTCGGGCAGGGCGAGGAGCCTGCGGGCATGCTCCATGGCCCGGGGCATCAGCTCGTCCCGCGGCAGCACCTCGTTGACGACGCCGAGCTCGAGCGCCTCCCGGGCCGACAGCGTCTGGCCCGTGAGCAGGAAGTACTTGCCGCGATTGGGGCCCAGCAGCTCCTGCCAGACGATCTGTACGCCGTCGCCGCAAACCACGCCGCCGGGCACGTGGGGGGCGTCCTGGAAGGTGGCGTTCTCGGAGGCCAGGGTGATGTCCGAGAGCAGGGCAATTTCCGCGTGGACGGTGGCGGGCCCGTTGACGGCACCGATCACCGGCACCTCGATGTTGAGGAGGTGCTGGAGCAGGCGTTTGCCCTCCCAGTAGATCTGGTCCCAGTGGATGACCTTGTCCGTCGGC
>JAOTUO010000451.1 GCA_029863845.1 Myxococcales bacterium | reverse complement strand
CTCCCTGAGCCAGCGCCGGAACTGCTCCTCGACGGCCGGCCGCAGGTCCCGCGCCGGCTCGAAGTAGAGCTGCGCCGGCCGCCCCCGCTCGCGCTCCGCCTCCGCCCCGCCCGGCGGCTCGACCGCCCGCGCGTAGCCCTTGGCCACGCACTTGCTCAAGTACACCCGCACGGCGTTGGGGTCGAGCCGGAACCCCAGCCTCTCCGCCGCCTCCCCCACCGCCCGCGCCGAAGCCGGGCTCGGGCTCGACGCCAGAGCCACGAACACCCGCCACTCGACCTGCGAGAGTTCCTGCAGAGCCCCCCTGCTCTTCACGTGCATACCTTACACGGTCGGTGCCGCGGCCAGGGCGAGCACCGCTTCGTCCTCATCCCGAGCGAGGCTTGGCCGGGCGCCGGAACTCAGGGAACACTGTCGCTTCACGCGCTGGTGTCGCCGGACTCGAAACCGTCGGCGAAGATCAGGTCGAGGTAGCGACGGGCAAGGATGGCGTGGGGATTCAGGGACAGGCAGAGATTCCCAGGTCGTTGCCGCGATTCCAGCACCTCGGCATCGGAATCGGTGCCTGTCCCTGCATTCCAGTTGCCCACCCACTAGCGGGTCGTGGAACTCCACCTACTGGTATCGCCCGACTCGAAGCCGTCAGCGAAAAGATCGAGCAACTTGAAACCCTGAGCCGTCAGCTCGTAGGCACCGTCGACAGGCATACGCCAACTGACCAGGAACCGTCCGCCGCGAATCCCCGTGCAGGTGCTGCCGAAGACTTCAACCGCCGCGACGGTTCCCGCCTCCTTGGGGCCGTTTCCATCGAACACCACGGCAGAGAGAACTCCCGAGAACGAGTGGACGAGGGCAACCGCACCACCGTCGTCGGTCGCCTCGGCCCAATCGACCCGGCCGTCCAAGGGCTCCAGAGACAGCTCCTTGGTCAACGGCTCACCCCGCCAATCGAAGATCCGGTAGCGGGCGCTCGGCGGCCCCTCGGCGGTCCACAGGACGAGGAATCCCGTTCGACCCAAGGGCGCGACCTTGGGGAAGGAATACTCCATCGCGTCACGAGCGTTGGCGGTGCCTGGTGGCCCGATCGGTTTCCCCTCCCGGTCGAGCAGGCGAAAGCGTACCGGGATGGTGTACCCCCCGCCCGGCAGCTCCTCGAACCCGCTCCAGACGACGACGAAGCCCCCCGACGGGGACACCGCCACATCCGTGTCGAACACGAGAGGGATTGGCAGAGCGTTCAACCCCTGGGTGGCGTTCAAAGGCGTTCCGTCCGCCGCGAATCTCCGTGCCTGGAGTTCCAGTTTCAGGGGAAACCCCTCTGGCTCCCAGACAGCCATCGCCCAGACTGCGAGAACGCCTCCGTCCGCCCCCGGCGCCAGGTGGGCAAACGCTGAGGCCATGTTCTCACCTGGTAGTCCGAGATCGATTGCCGACGTGACGGGCACGCCTTCAGGTGAGAACCTACGAAGAAACGCGCGGGCCCACGGGTCGTACTCAGTCCACGTCCCCCAGAAGCCTCCGCTGAAGTCTCCGACGACCTCGCCTCGCTGGCACGTCTCTCCCTCGAAGCACGCGAGCTGCACACTCGGACCCACGGGCCGGCGAGCGTCGTCGAAACGCTGAGCCCGGAGCACACCGCCGCCTTCCGTCCACCCAAGCACAAAGCCACCGCCCGAGAGACGGGCGACGCCTGCAGGTACGCCGTCCTCGGGGCCATCGATGTCGAGTTGGGCGCCGTCCGGGACAACTCCGCCCATGCCTGCCGCCCAGACGGCACAGGGCAGCGCCCAAGTCGCCAGCGCGAGCCCGGGGAGCCGACTCAGGTGTCGATCCGACATGCAGACTCCCGTCATCAAGAACAGTCAGCCACCTCAGCGTACGCCGATTCCCACGCCAAGGGAGCGGCCTGGAGGGGCGTCCAGGTCCGCCGCTCAGCCCTGACCAGGATTCACCACCTCCACCTGGCAGGTCGCCGTCGCGAGGTTGCCGGCATCGTCGACCGCCTCGACGTCCCAGGTGATGGTGTCGCCGACGCCGCCGGAGTCGACGATGGTCACGGTGGCGCCGTCGATGGCGACGACGCAGGAGTCCGTCTTGTCGATCCGCTTGCCCTTCTTGGTGAGCTTGAAGCAGTCGTAGGCGGTCACCGTGACGGTCGCCGGCGTGCAGTTGTCGAGCGCCGTGGCGGTGAAGGCGATCGGTGCGTCGGGCGGCGTGATCGTGGGCGGCGCGTTGCAGTCGATCACCGGCGCCGT
>JAOTUO010000450.1 GCA_029863845.1 Myxococcales bacterium | reverse complement strand
GATGCAGTTCTTCGTCAAGCCCGGAGAGGACGAGCGGTGGTTCGAGGAGTGGAAGGAAGCACGGATGGTTTGGCATCGCTCCCTGGGCATCGATCCGGCACGGCTCCGGTTTCACGAGCACGGCGCGGACGAACTCGCGCACTATGCGAAGACCGCGTTCGACATCGAGTACCAGTTCCCCTTCGGCTGGCAGGAGTTCGAGGGGATTCACAACCGTACGGACTTCGACTTGTCGCGTCACCAGGAATCGTCGGGCAAGAAGCTCGAGCAGATCGATACGGTCAGTAACGAGCGATTCATCCCGTACATCATCGAGACGTCCTTGGGTGCCGATCGCCTGGCGCTGGTCGTGCTAACCGATGCCTATCGAGAGGAAGAGGTGGCTGGAGAGCAGCGCGTGGTTCTCGCGTTGGCGCCGGCCATCGCTCCGATCAAGGCCGGGGTGTTTCCTCTGGTCAAGAAGGACGGGATGCCGGAGTTTGCGCATCGCGTCTGTGACGATCTCCGGCGACTCTTCCCGGTCTTTTACGACGACGGGGGCTCGATTGGGCGTCGATATCGCCGGCAGGACGAGGCCGGCACACCGTTCGGGATCACGGTGGACGGGCAGACGATGGACGACCAGACGGTGACGGTGCGCGATCGCGATACGCTTGCCCAGGAGCGCGTGCCCGCCGATCGTCTCGTCAGCTACCTGGCGGAGCGTCTGGGCTCGTGAAGCTCGAGACGCTCCTCGCGCGTGGTGAGGCGATGCACGAGGAGCTTGGGCTCGAATACTACCTCACCGGCGCCGGCCTCAAACAAGATCCTGCCTTCCACACGATCTACGATCGCTACGCGGACGTCGCGAGCGATGATGCACTCGAGGCGGCGCGGGCATCCGGTTCACGGCCGTTGCTCGAGTGGGTGGTCGACGTGCGGGTGGGACGAGCGGTGGCCACCCACCAGGAACGGCAACTCGTGTGGGAGCAAGGCGCCGAGCTCGAGGTTGCCGGGCGTCGGATTCCGTTTCTTCGCGCGCCGATCGAGATCGCAAACATGCCGGAGCGCGATCTGCGCGTCGCCCTTGACACCGCCCGTGCCCGGGCGGGTTCAGCCGCGCTGAATGCGATCCGCCTCGATCGTTTTCGCATGGAGCATGAGGTGGTCGCGACGTTGGGACTCGGTACCTACGTCGATACGGTGTCGTCGTTGTCCGGCGTGGATCTGGACGCGTTGGCCCGACAGGCGCGCGACTTCTTGGTGGGCACAGAGGATCCGTACGTCGATGGCTTGGCTCGCCTTGCGCGCCGCCGCATCGGTGTGGGCGTCGACGCACTCGTCCGCTCGGACGCGGCGTGGTTGTTCCGCGCTGACGGATTCGACGTCGCATTTCCGTCGGGCGCGCTCGTGGAGACCGCCGTGGGGCAGATGTACGAGATGGGATTGGATCCCACGATCGGTGGCCGCGTCCGGTTCGATACCGAAGAGCGGGAGGGCAAGCAGGCCCGGGCGTTCTGCGTGCCGGTCCGAGTACCGCACGAGGTGTATCTCGTGCTCCGCCCTCGGGGCGGCCATAGCGACTATCGGACCTTCTGGCACGAGCTCGGGCACGCCATGCATTTCGCCTCCGTGTCGGAAACGCTGCCCTTCGCAGCCCGATGGCTGGGAGACAACTCGGTCACCGAGGGATACGCCATGCTCTGGGATCACCTCACGCTCGATCTGGGGTGGCTCAGGCGGTACGGTGGGTTGTCGGCGGACGATGCGGCCGCGTTGGCCCACGAGTTGGCCGTGGGAGAGCTATTTCTTGCCCGGCGATACGCGGCGAAGATCAACTACGAGCTGGAGTTGCATTCCAGCGATCTCGGCGCAGTCTCCGAGCGCTACACCGCATCTCTCACCGATGCCACGAAGTTTCGGTACTCGGCGGACGATTATCTGGTAGATGTCGATCCGGGGTTCTACTCCGCGCGCTACCTTCGGGCCTGGCAGCTGGAGGCAGCGCTGTCGCGGTTCCTGGTGGAGCGATACGAGGAGGACTGGTATCGCAATCCCCGGGCAGGTACCGAGGTGCAGGAGTGGATGCACCGTGGGCAGACGGACACCGCCGACGAGATTGCCCAGCAGGTCTGCGGGGCTCCGCTCTCGTTTGCGGCGGTGGCGGACCGAACCATCGCCATCTTGGATTGATGTGACATGAGCCAGCCCCGCGAGACATTCTCCTCCCGTTGGTTGATGATGCTCGCCATGCTGGGCATGGCGGTCGGGACGGGGAAT
>JAOTUO010000143.1 GCA_029863845.1 Myxococcales bacterium | reverse complement strand
CTCCCGCGTCCGCTCGCGCTCCACCGTCATCGAGCGCTTCTCGAAGCGCGGCCGCGACTACGTCGTGAACGAGACCGACCTGGTCGATGACGGCGACGGGCGGCTGCTGGTCCGCGGCCGGACCTTTCAGTCCTTCCTGCCGCCGAAGCCGGGCGAGGGGGAGGCCGGCTACGTGGTGGACGAGTCCACGGCGAAGCGGAAGCAGGGGCAGGAGCGGAGGCCTTCGTTCCCGACCGCCACGGGTGCGGATCTGGCGCCGGTGAAGAAGACGGTGGACGAGCGGCGCTGCTGGATGTTCTCCGGCCCCGGGCGCAACTATCACACCGACCGCGAACAGGCGCGCAACCTGGGCTTTCCCAACATCGTGGTGCAGGGGATGATGTCGACCTGCTTCGTCGCGCAGGTGATGCAGGACAGCTTCGGCATGGGCTGGATCCAGGGCGGGAAGATGTCGGTGAAGCTCACCAACGTGCTGTGGGTGGACGAGTCGGTCACGATCCACGGCAAGATCCGCGAGGAGGTGCCGGAGGGGACGCGAACGCGCGTGCACTGCGACGTGTGGGTCGAGAAGGACGACGCGACCCGGGTCGCGCTCGGGACGGCCAGCGCGGTGCGCTGATCGCGGCCGGGGGCGCTAGGTTCCGGCGCCCGCCGCGAGAATGCTCCGCTCGGCCTCGGGCCACAGCTGTTCGAGCACGCCGACCATACGGTCGATGTCCGCCGTCGTCGCGCACAGCGGAGGCGCCAGAGCGACGCACTGGAAGAGCGCCCGCACGATCAGCCCGCGATCGAAGGCCGCGTGGGCGATCCAGGCCGGGTCGGCGAGGTTCGGGAAGGGCTCGCGGGTCTCGCGGTCGCGCACGATCTCGATCGCGGCGAGCATGCCGATTCCGCGGATGTCGCCGGCGATCGGCGACTCCCCGAAGGTCTTGCGCAGGCGCTCGAGCAGGTAGCCGCCCACCTTTCGGGCGTTCTCGACCAGGCCCTCGCGCTCGAGGATGTCGAGGTTGGCCAGCCCCGCCGCGCAGCACGCGGGGTGGTTGTTGTAGGTGAGCCCGAACATGAGGGGCAGCCCATCCGGCATCCCGTCGCGCAGGGTCTCGTAGACGCGATCGGAGACGACCGAGGCGGACAGCGGCAGGTAGCCCGAGGAGATGCCCTTGGCCAGCGAGACGAGGTCCGGGTGGACGTCCCAGTGCTCCATGCCGAACCAGCGTCCGGTACGCCCGAACGCGGTGATCACCTCGTCGAGGATGAGCAGCACGTCGTGGCGCCGGCAGATGGCGGCGATCTCGTCGAAGTAGTCCGGCGGCGGCACGACGATGCCCCCGGTTCCCATGACGGGCTCGACGAGGAAGGCCGCCACGGTATCGGGGCCTTCGCGCCGGAGGGTCTGCTCGAGGTCGTCGGCGCAGGGCAGTCCGCATCCGGGGTGCGTCTTGCCGAACTCGCAGCGGTAGCAGTAGGGCGGCGCCACGTGCAGGTGACTCGGGTCCGTCTCGTTCAGCAGGTGGTAGAAGGGGATGCCGGTGGCGCTGCCGGCGCCGCGCGTGGCGCCGTGGTACGACCAGCGCCGCGAGACGATGCGCGTCTTCCCGGGCTTCCCCCGCACGGCGTGGTACATGCGCGCGAAACGGAAGTTGGCCTCGTTTGCCTCGCTCCCGCTCGTGTGGAAGAGCACGTGGCGCAGGCCCCGATCGGCGGGCAGCAGATTCACCACCCGCTCGGCCAGGCGCGCCGCCGGCTCGTTGCCGAAGTCCCAGAAGGACGGGTAGTAGGCGAGCTGCCGCATCTGCGCGGCCACCGCGTCGGCGATCTCCGTGCGGCCGTGGCCCACGTTGATGTTGAACAACCCCGAGAAGCCGTCGAGCAGCGTGCGACCGTCGCCGAGGGTCAGCTCGACGCCGCGTCCGCCCGTGAAGATCTTCGCCCCGCGGACTTCGTGCTTGCGGAATTCGTTGATGGGGTGGATGACGTGAGCGCGGTCGAGTTCCTGGATTTCCTCGAGATTCGGGATCGGCTCGGGCATGGCGGCTCCTCGCGAGGGGACGTCCCTGGGCCCAGCATATAGGATCGGGGTCATGTTGGTTCGCGAGGTCTCGGCAGCCGTGGGCCGGCTGGGGCTCGAGGGGCGCAGCGTGCTCGTCGCCGCCTCCGGGGGCCTCGACTCCACGGCGCTCGTCCATGCCCTTTGTGCGGTCTCTGAGAGGAATGGCCTCAACCTCTGGATTGGGCACGTCAATCACGGCCTACGCGGGAAGGAGTCCGAGGCCGACGAGGCGGCCGTCCGCGACCTGGGCGGGGCGCTCGGCCTGCCCGTCCGGGTGGCGCGGGTCGATCCCGGCGCACTGCGGGAAGGCCGCCCGAGCCGCGAGCGGCCCACCCTCCAGGAGGCCGCGCGCACGCTGCGCTATCGGGCGCTCGCGGCCTTGGCGGAGGAGGCCGGCGCCGCGCGGGTCGCCACGGCCCACACGGCCGACGATCAGGCGGAGACGGTGCTCCTGCGCCTGCTGCGCGGGACGGGTCCCGACGGGCTGGGGGGGATCCCGGAGCGCTCCCCGGACGGTCGCATCGTGCGGCCGCTGCTGCGGGTGTCGCGGGTCGAGATCGAGCGCTTCGCGTGCGAGCGGCGGCTGCGTTGGCGTGAAGATTCGTCGAACGAGCGCGTCGAATACGCGCGCAACCGGCTGCGACGGCACTGGCTCCCGGGACTGGCCCGGGACTTCAACCCTCGCTTGCTCAGGGCGATCGGAAGTCTTGCCGAAGCGCAGCGCGAGGACTCGGAGTGGATCGCGACGCGTGTCGAGCGGGAGGCCGACTCGCGGTTCGCGATGGACGGCCGGTGGCTGCACATCGACGCGAAGGACTGGTCGGAGATGCCGGAGGCGCTGGCCCGGCGACTCGCGCGCTGGGCGCTGGTGCGCTGTGGCGAAGGGCGGGCCGTCTCGCGCGTACACCTGGAGCGCGTCCTGGCCTTCCTGCGCTCCGGTCGACCCGGAACGCGCATCGAGCTTCCCGGCGGGCTGCGCCTGGAGCGCGCCGGGGACGGCTTTTGCCTCGGGCCCGCCGTACGGGATCCCGAATCCTTCTGAGCAGCGGCCGCGGCGCAGCCCCCAGCGGGGTCACGGGGAAAAGCGCGTGCTAGACTGGCAGTCACGCGTAGGGTTTTGGCCGCGCAACCGTCGGGGTGGCCGGTGAATCAGCAGTTCTATCGGAACATGGCCCTGTGGGTGGTCATCCTCGTGATGGTCCTGCTGCTGGTCACCATGCTCCGGCAGGGCGGGACGACCCCGCCGGACATCGCCTACAGCGAGTTCCTCGAGAAGATCGATCTCGGCGAGATCAAGTCCGTGACGATCGAGGAAGGCTACGTCACCGGCCGCTACACCACCGACACCGAGTTCCGGACCTACGTGCCGGCGGTCACCGAAGACCTGCTCAACAAGCTCCAGACGCAGCGCGTCGAGATCGTGGCACGTCCCAAGCCGGAAGGCGGCTTCTGGCGCCAGCTGCTCATCATGTGGTTCCCGCTGGTGCTCATCATCGGGGTCTGGATCCTCTTCATCCGCCAGATGCAGTCGGGCGGCGGCAAGGCGATGAGCTTCGGCAAGTCGCGGGCACGCCTGCTGACCGAGAACCAGCACCAGGCCACGTTCGAGGACGTCGCAGGCGTCGAGGAGTCGAAGGCCGAGCTGGAGGAGATCATCGACTTCCTGCGTGAGCCGAAGAAGTTCACCCGGCTCGGCGGCCGCATTCCCAAGGGCGTGCTGCTGGTCGGCCCGCCGGGCACCGGCAAGACGCTGCTCGCCCGCGCCGTGGCCGGCGAGGCGGGCGTTCCCTTCTACTCGATCTCCGGGTCGGACTTCGTCGAGATGTTCGTGGGCGTCGGCGCGTCGCGCGTGCGCGACCTCTTCACCCAGGGCAAGAAGAACGCCCCGTGCATCATCTTCATCGACGAGATCGACGCCGTGGGGCGCCACCGCGGCGCGGGTCTGGGCGGGGGGCACGACGAGCGCGAGCAGACCCTGAACCAGCTGCTCGTGGAGATGGACGGCTTCGAGAGCAACGAAGGCGTCATCATGATCGCGGCCACGAACCGTCCCGACGTGCTCGACCCGGCGCTGCTGCGCCCGGGGCGCTTCGACCGGCGGGTGGTGGTGCCGCGTCCCGACCTTCGGGGCCGGCTCGCCATCCTCAAGGTGCACACCCGGCACGTGCCCCTCGGCGAACAGGTCGACCTCCAGATCATCGCGCGCGGGACGCCCGGCTTCGTGGGCGCCGACCTGCAGAACCTCGTCAACGAAGCCGCCCTGCTGGCGGCCCGTCGCGAAGCCGGCCACGTGGAAATGGTCGATTTCGAGGAGGCGAAGGACAAGGTCCTGATCGGGGCCGCCCGCAAGAGCCTGATCATGAGCGACGAGGACAAGCGCCAGACCGCCTACCACGAGGCGGGTCACGCGCTGGTGGCGATGCTCACACCCGACGCGGACCCCGTCCACAAGGTGACGATCATTCCGCGCGGCCTGGCGCTGGGCGTCACGCTGACGCTGCCCGAAGAGGATCGCTACAGCATGACGCGCGAGCAGATCGTCGCGTACATCAAGCACGCCATGGGCGGACGCGCCGCCGAGGAACTCGTGTTCGGCCACTTCTCCACCGGCGCCGCGAACGACCTCAAGCAGGCGACCGACCAGGCGCGGCGCATGGTCTGCAGCTACGGCATGAGCGAGAAGATCGGCCCCGTGGCGCTGGCGGACGACGAGCACGACGTGTTCCTCGGACGCGACTTCATGAGCCGGAAGGAGTACAGCGAGAGCACCGCCCGTCAGATCGACGAGGAGATTTCGAGCATCCTGCGGACGCTCTACGCCGAGGCGAAGGAGATCCTCACCGACAACCGCGAGCTGCTCGTCCGCGTCAGCGACGCGCTGCTGGAGCGCGAGACCCTCGACGGATCGGAGCTCCGGTTGATCCTGGAGGGGAAGCCGCTGCCCCCGCTGCCCTTGCCGGTTGCGCCCGAGCCGGAGTCTTCGTCGGCGCCATCCCCCGAGCGCAGCAAGGCCTTCCCCGGGGACAAGCTTCCCGATCCCGAACCCGTTCCCGGATAGGCGCGCCGTGCACCCGTCGCCCGTCTTTCCCCCCGACCGAGTCAGCGTCGTGGGGGTCTTGAACGCGACGCCCGACTCCTTCTCCGACGGCGGCCGCTTCGTGCGCGGCGACGAGCACGTCGATGTCGAGGCCGCCGTAACCGCGGCCGCGGCGCTGCTGCGCGAGGGCGCCCACGTGATCGACGTCGGCGGCGAGTCCACGCGGCCCGGCGCGCGGGCGGTGGACGCCGCGGTCGAGACGGCGCGCGCGGTTCCCGTGATCGAGGCGCTCTCCAAGCGTTTCGACGCGCCGCTCTCGATCGACACGCGCAAGGCCGAGGTGGCGGAGGCCGCGATCGAGGCGGGCGCCTCGATCGTGAACGACGTGTCCGGCCTGCGCTTCGACCCGGCGCTCGCCGGCGTCGCCGCGCGCGCCGGCGCGACCCTGGTGCTCGGTCACCTGCGCGGCGTGCCGGAGACGATGCAGGACGCCCCTCGCTTCGAAGACGTGCTCGACGAGGTCGCCCGGGACCTCGAGCACTCGGTGGCCGTTGCGCGGGCGGCGGGCGTCTCCGACGCGCGGCTGGCCGTGGACCCGGGCCTCGGTTTCGGCAAGGAGCTCGCCCACAATCTCGCGCTCCTGGCCCACCCGGGCTGGCTGCGGGAGAGGCTCGGACTGCCCGTGGTCGTCGGTCCCTCGCGCAAGTCCTTTCTCGGGGCGCTCACCGGCGACGCGGCGGCGCAGCGCGACGTCGCGACCTGGGCGGCCTGCGCCATTGCCGCCTTCGCCGGCGCCGACGCGGTCCGGGTGCACGCGCCGTCCGGCGCCGCCCGCGCGGTGGTCGTGGGGCGCGCCCTGCGCGCGGCGCGCCAGGAGGGTCGCGCGTGATCGAGCGACTCTGGGCGCTGCTGCTCGAGCTCTGGGTCTACCTCGGGGAGAACTTCGACCCGATCCGCGACACGCTCGACGTGCTCGTGGTGACCCTCGGGATCTACTGGCTGCTGGTGCTGATTCGCGGGACGCGCGCCGTGCAGATCCTCGTGGGCCTGATCGTGCTCATGACCGCGAGCGTCGCCTCGGAGATCTTCCACCTCGTCACGGTGCGTCTGATCCTCGAGAACTTCCTCGGCTCCGCCGTCATCATCATGGTCGTGCTCTTCCAGCACGACATCCGGCGCGCCCTCGCTCGCGTGGGACGCGGATTCTTTCCCTCGGTCTCGGAGCAGCAGGAGACCCGGATCGTGGAAGAGGTCGTGCGCGCGGCGCAGACGCTGGCGCAGCGCCGCGTGGGCGCGCTGATCGTCCTCGAACGCGAGACCAATCTCGACGACCAGATCGAGGCCGGGACGCCCATCGACGCGGCCGTGTCGAAGGAGCTCCTCACCTCGCTGTTCCTCCCGTACTCGCCGCTGCACGACGGGGCCGTGGTGATCCAACGCGGGCGGGCGGCGTACGCCGGCTGCATCCTGCCGCTCACCGCGCGCATGGACCTGCCGGAGGGCCTCGGCACGCGGCACCGGGCGGGGGTCGGAATCACCGAGGAAACCGACGCCGTGGTGGTGATCGTCTCCGAGGAGACGGCTTCGATCTCGGTCGTGATCCGCGGCGACATCTCGCGCAACCTCGATCCGCCGACGCTGCGCGTGGTGCTGCGCGACTTGCTCACGGGTGAACAGAGCGAGAAGGGCGAGTCGGGCGCGCTGGCCGGGGCCACCGAGGCCCTGCGCATCGCGGAGCCCGGTGCGGCGCGCGGGGCCGAGCCCGCGTCGCAGAAGGCGGCGGAGCCCGCGCAGGCGAGCTCGGTCGGCTAGGGCAGTCATGGCGCGACGCGGCCCCAGCCTGCGACTCCTCGCGCTGGCCATCGTGCTGGCCCTGGTGCTCTGGAGCATGGCCCACGGGACGGCCTCCACCGAGGAGAGCTTCGACATCCCGATCGTCTTCCGCGACGTCCCCGACAAGATCGTGATCACGGATCAGAGCACCGACGAGGTGAACGTCCGAGTCCTCGGCACCCGCGCCGCGCTTCGCAACATCAAGGTCTCGAAGCTGGTCTACCAGGTGGAGGTCTCGGGCGCGAAGCCCGGGCCGGCGGTCTACGAGGTGGACATCTCGTCGCAGCTCGACCTGCCGCGCGGGGCGAAGATCGTGAGCCGGTCGCCATCGCAGATCAAGCTCCGCTTCGAGCGGCGGGGGCGCAAGGCCGTGCGCGTCCGTCCCGATCTGGAGGGGGAGCCGGCCGAGGGCTTCGTCGTGACCGGCGTCGAGGTGGATCCGCCCCGCGTGTGGCTGGTGGGGGCCCGCAGCACGGTGCTTCGGCTTTCCGAGGTGGTGACCGAAACGGTGGACGTGACCGGCCTCGCCGAGTCCACCGAGCGGGCGGTGAAGCTCTCGCTGGGCGGCAGCCACGTCTGGATGGAGGACAAGAAGCCGGTCACGCTGCGGATCGCGGTCGAGGCCGTGCCGGAGGCCGGCGACGAGCCGGCCGCGTGAGGGGGGGGGGATGAGCGAGCAGGGACGGCTGTTCGGAACCGACGGGGTCCGGGGCCTGGCCAACCGCCACCCGATGACCGCCGAGATGGCGCTGTGCCTGGGCCAGGCCATCGCGCACGTGTTCCGCAACGCGCGCGGCCAGCACAAGCGCATCATCATCGGCAAGGACACGCGCCTCTCGGGCTACCTGTTCGAGAACGCGCTGGCCGCCGGCATCGCGTCCATGGGCGTGGACGTGATCCAGGTCGGGCCGATGCCGACGCCCGGCATGGCCTTCCTCACCGTGGACATGCGCTGTGACGCCGGCGTGATGATCTCCGCCAGCCACAATCCGTTCCAGGACAACGGCATCAAGTTCTTCAGCAGCGACGGCTTCAAGCTGCCGGACGAGGTCGAGGACCGCATCGAGACGCTGATCGGGTCGGGCGAACTCTCCGACCTCTGCGTGGAGTCCGATCAGATCGGGCGCGCCAAGCGCATCGACGACGCCCAGGGGCGCTACGTCGTGTTCCTGAAGAAGACCTTCCCGAGGGACCTCTCCCTGGACGGGCTGCGCATCGTCCTCGACTGCGCCAACGGCGCGGCCTACAAGGTGGGGCCGACCGTGCTCGAGGAGCTGGGCGCGGAAGTCTTCGCCATCGGAATCGAGCCCAACGGCCGCAACATCAACGACGGGTGCGGCTCGCTGTTTCCAGAGCGGGCGGCGGCCCGGGTGCGCGAGCTGCGCGCGGACCTGGGGATCACCCTCGACGGCGATGGCGACCGCTGCACGTTGATCGGCGCGCAGGGGGGCCTCATCGACGGCGACGCCCTGATCGCCCTGCTGGCGCGCGACCTGGTGGCGCGCGAGGTCCTGCGCGGGGGCAAGGTCGTGGGCACCGTCATGAGCAACCTCGGGCTGGAGCGCGCCCTCGAGCGAATCGGGGTCGGCCTCCTGCGCACGCAGGTCGGCGATCGCTACGTGGTCGAGGCCATGCGCGCCGGCGGCTACAACCTGGGCGGGGAGCCGTCGGGCCACATCATCTTCCTCGACGAGAACACCAGCGGCGACGGGCTCATCACGGCGCTCCAGGCCCTGGCCATCATGCGCCGCAGCGGGCGCTGTCTGAGCGAGCTGACGGCGGACTTCGAGCGCTTCCCCCAGGTGCTGGTGAACGTGCAGGTCGCGGAGAAGAAGCCGATCGAGAGCCTGCCGAGCGTGACCGAGGCCGTGCGGCGGGTGGACGCGGAGCTGAACGGGCGCGGCCGCGTGCTCATCCGCTACAGCGGAACCGAGCCCAAGGCGCGCATCATGGTCGAAGGCGACGACGAGCAGCGCGTGGGCGAGATCGCGAACGACATCGCCGACGTGGTGAAGCGGTCGCTCGCCGGGGGGTAGCCGAATGCGGGCGCTGACTCTGGCCCTGGACGCCCTGCCGAGCCTGCGCGATGCGACGGCGGCGGGCGACGTGGACGTGGCGGCCGCCGCGGCCCTGGCGGAGCTCGCCGGCGTCGACGCGGTGCGGCTGAGCGTGAACGACGACCTCAAGCCCGTCCGCGAGGAGGACGTGCGCGAGGCGCGTCGGGCCGCCCGGCGGCTCGAGCTGCGCATGCCGCCGAGCCCGAGCCTGCTCAAGGTCGCGCTCGAGGCGCGCCCGGACGTCGTGGTGCTGGCGGGCGAGGGGCGGGACGGCCGGTCGCCGTCGCGACCGCTGGATCTCAAGGGTCGCGGCACGTCGCTGGCTCCGGTCGTGCGCGGCCTGGCGGAGGCGGGGATTCCGGTGACGGCTGTGGTAGCGCCCGACCTCGACTCCGTGAAGCGGGTCCACGCCGAGGGCCTGGCCGGCGTCGAGCTGTTCACGGGGACCATCGTCGATCTGCCCGCAGCGGAGCGGAGCCGCGAGTTCGAGCAGCTGGGCGACGCCGTGCGCCTGGCCGCGAAGCTGCGGATGGTCGTCGGCGTGGGCGGCGGATTGGGCTACCGCACGCTGCCGGAGCTGATCCGGGCCGCGCCCGCCGCGGAGCGCGTCGTGGTGGGACGCGCAGCGCTGGCGCGCGCGGTGCTGGTGGGCCTCGACCGCGCGTTGCGCGACCTGCGCGAGCTGCTCGGGTGATCGTCGGCATCGGCATCGAGCTGGTGGACGTCCCGCGATTCGAGGCCGCGCTGGAGCGCTTCGGCGAACGCCTGCGCCGGCGCCTCTTCACGGCGGGAGAGCGCCGCTACGCGGCGCAGCGGGCGCACGGTGCCGAGAGCCTGGCCGCGCGCTTCGCGGCCAAGCTGGCCACGCGGCGGGCGCTGGGCGGCCCCGGGCTCCCGTGGCGCGACGTGGAGATCGTGCGCGGGCCCGAAGCCGCGCCGGCGCTGCGCCTGCACGGCTCCGCGGCCCGGACCGCGCGGGAGCTGGGGGTGACGCGCAGCTCCGTGACCCTCAGTCACGACGCTGCCTGGTCCCTCGGACAGGTGGTGCTGGAGAGCGCCCCGTGAGCGGGCC
>JAOTUO010000142.1 GCA_029863845.1 Myxococcales bacterium | reverse complement strand
TCTCCCCGGCGGGCATCTCGGGGTCGCGCGGGGAAAGGAGTTACCGCTTTTCGGTAGCTGCTTTCCCAGAAAGGTGTGTGTAAAAAACCTCAAATCACCCATTTCCGGCCTTCGCCGGCGGTCCGGCGGTTCGGCGTGGATCTTGCTAGGCAATGTTGTTGCGGACGTTCGGAGTGAGCGCGTCTTGACTGGCGGTAGATGCGAACACGTTGAAACGGGAGACGAGCCGAAACTGCGTAGTTTCTGGGCTGTGCCGGTGCTGCCGTAGAGGGCTGCTGCAGGGCTCACTCCGCGTCCAGCCGGCTCTGCCGCTGCACTCCAGCGGCAACAGGTCCATGCGCGAACGGAGGTGGTGCCGGGACGGGTGACGGGGCTCCAGCAGGAGCCGCAGCCGCCGCAGGACTGGGCCTGCATGGCGGCGAACCAGGATCCGCGCCGGTGTCGGGAGCTTCCGAACGCGCGTCTCCGACCGTCGCGCGCCGCGCCGTTCCGGCGGCACGGCAGTGCGGCGGTCGGGGATCCCTGGCTCGAAGCCGCCGCCCACTCCACCCGCAGCATCTCGAACGTGTCGCCAACGTGGGGGGCGGGGTAGGCTCTCGTCCGTGGAGGGGGGTCACCCGGCGCTGACGCTGGTGCTGGCACTGGCGGTCGGCATCCTGGCGCAGGCCGTCGCGCGGCACGTTCGCGTGCCCGGCATCGTGCTCCTGCTGGTCGCCGGGGTCGCGCTCGGACCGGACGGGCTCGGCTGGGTGCAGCCGCATGCGCTCGGCGAGGGGCTGTTCGCGATCGTGGACCTCGCGGTGGCCGTGATCCTCTTCGAGGGTGGCCTCAACCTGGAGATCTCGCGCCTGCGCCGGGAGCAGACGCCGATCCGCCGGCTCGTGATCGTCGGCGCGCTGGTGACGATGCTCGGCGGGGCGCTGGCCGTCGTCGCGCTGTTCGACTGGTCCTGGAGGCAGGCGCTCCTGTTCGGGAGCCTGGTCGCCGTGACCGGCCCCACGGTCATCGGCCCGCTCGTGGATGCCGTGGGGCTGCGGCCGCGCGTCGCCACGGTTCTCGAAGCCGAGGGGGTCCTGATCGATCCGATCGGCGCCATTCTCGCCGTGCTGATGCTGGAGATCGTGCTCGCGCCGGGAACGGATTCGCTCGCGAGCGGCGCGACGGGCCTGGTGCTGCGCCTGGGCTTCGGAGCGGTCGCCGGCATCGTTGCGGGCTTTGCCCTGGCGGGCCTGTTGCGCGCGCGCCACGTCGTGCCGGACGGATTTGGAAACGTTTTCGCCCTCGCCTCCGTCCTGCTCTTGTACCAGGGCTGCGACGTGATCGTTCCCCACAGCGGCGTGCTGGCGGTGGCGATCGCCGGCGTCGTCGTCGGGAACGTGCGCACCCGCGTCGACCGCGACCTGCGCGAGTTCAAGGATCAGCTCAGCGTTCTCCTGATCGGTCTGCTGTTCGTCCTGCTGGCGGCCACGGTGCGGATCGCGGACGTGCGCGCCCTCGGGTGGGCCGGCCTGGCGGTCGTGGGTGTCCTGGTGGGCGCGGTGCGGCCGGTCAACGTCTGGCTGTGCACCGCCGGCTCGGAGCTCACCCGCAACGAGCGCTGGTTCATAGCCGGCGTCTCGCCGCGGGGGATCGTCGCGGCCGCGGTCGCCTCGCTGGCCGCGGGCGCCCTCGAGAGCCGTGGGCTCGAGGGGGGCCCGGAGCTGCGCGCTCTGGTCTTCCTGACGATCGCGGGCAGCGTTCTGTTCGCGGGGGCGGTCGCGGGCCCGCTCGCATCGCTCCTCGGCCAGCGCCTTCCGGGCCGCGACACCGTCGCGATCCTCGGTGCACAGGGGCTCGGGCTGGCACTGGGCGAGGTGCTGCGTGCAGCCGGAACCTCCGTCGTGTTCCTGGACTCGAACCCCCGCAACTGCCGCCAGGCCGAGGAGGCCGGCTTCGCCGTGGTCTTCGGCGACGCGGTGCAGGAACGGACGCTGCTGCGTGCGCGCCCCCGGACCGTCGGCTCGGCGATCGGGCTCACGCCCAACCAGATGCTGAACAGCGTATTCGTCAGCCGCGCCCGGGAGAGATTCGGGGTGCCGCGAGGCTACGTCGCGGTGGCGCGCCCCGAGTCCGGGCTCGCGCCGGAGCTGGTCGAGACGCCGGATTTCGTCGTGCTCTTCGAAGGCCCGCACGACATCGAGCGCTGGGACGTGCGCTGCCGACACGGCTCCGTGGAGGTGGAGGAATGGTGCTACGGCGGCGAGCCGGAAGCAGCGGAAGGCGAGCCCCCCACGAAGACCGGGGACCGCTTCGTGATCCTGAGCGTGCGCCGGGGCGGAAAGGTCCAGCCGATGCACGAGAAGCTCAAGCTGGTGAAGGGTGACGTCGCGGCGATCGCCGTCCACTCCGTGGAGCGCGACGAAGCCCACGCGTCGCTCAGGGCGATGGGCTGGGAGCCGCAGCCGGCGGAGGACGCCGGGTGACCCCGGAGCCGCGATGATCGACTTCGAGCTCGGCGACGAGCTCGCGCTCATCCGCGAGACCGCTCTCGGCTTCGCGAACGACCAGCTCCGCCCCCGCGACCGCGAGTTCGAGAAGGCCCGCGCCGTCGCCGCAGAGGTGCACGAGGCGTTCCGCGCGATCGGACTCGGCGCGATCGAGGTGCCCGAGGAGCAGGGGGGCGCAGGGCTCGGCGCGCTCGCGCGGGTACTCGTCTTCGAGGAGCTGGCCGCGGCCGACGCCGGGGCGGCGCTTGCGCTCGACTCCCTCGGCCCCGCCCTCTATCCGCTGCTCGAGCTGGCCGGAGGGGACGCCCTCGATGCGCTGGCCCGGCCCGTGCTGGAGCGCACCGGCGCTCGCGGCGTGCTCGTCTGGGACGGCGCGGGTCGGGTGCGCCGGGAGCGCGGGCGCGTGAGCGCCGAGATCCCCTGGGTCCCCACCGACCGCGTCGACCTGCTCGTGATCCTCGACCCCACGGGCGCCGTGTGTGTCAGCGAGGGAATCGCGCGCTCGGAGCTGCGCGGCGCCGGGCTGCGCGCCGCCGGGGCGTCCGCCCTGCGTCTCGAGGACGCGCCGGTCCGGGCCGCCTGGGAAGGCGCCGCCGGCGCGCGGCGGGCGCTGGCGCGCGCGCGTCTCTACGCGGCGGCGCTTCTGGTGGGCGTCATGCGCGCGGCATCCGACTTCTCGCGGGAGTACGCGCTGAACCGGGAGGCCTTCGGCCGTCCCATCGCGCACCACCAGGCCCTGGCGTTCCTGATCGCGGACATGGCGACCGCAGTGGAGAGCACGCGACTGCTCGTCCAGGAGGCGGCCTGGCGGATCGACGGCGGAGAGGAGGCGGCGGAGCCCTGCGCGACGGCGTTTCTCGAGGCCGCCGAGCAGGCGATGTTCGTGACGCCCAACGCCCTGCAGATCCTGGGCGGCCACGGCTTCATGCAGGACTACCCGGTGGAGAAGTTCATGCGCGAGGCGCGCACCCTGGGGTTGCTCTTCGGGGGAACGGACGCGGCCCGCGAGGAGGCGGGACGCGAGCTGGACACGACCCCGGGCCCCGCAGCGGTCGGCGGCGCGGGGGCGTGATGGACTTCGCGCCCGACGCAGCGACGCGCAAGCGCGTCGAGCAGCTCTCGCAGCTCGGGCGTGCGCAGATCCGGCCCCTCGGGCTCGAGGCGGACCGTCTGGGGCGCCCGACGCCGCCCGACCACCCGTTCTTCGATCTCCTGATCCAGCTGGGCCAGGGACGGACGCGCTGGTCCGAGGAGTCGGAGGCGAAGTCTCGGGACGCATCGCGCTCGAGGGGTGGGAGCTCGCTCGTAACGCTGTGTCTCGCCGAGGAGCTGTCCTACTGGGACCGGGGCGTGGCGGTCTCGTTTCCCGGGCCCGGCCTCGCCGAGCCCTCGATTCTCTCCATGGGAACGCCGGACCAGAAGCGCCGCTTTCTCGGACCCTTCGTCGAGCCGGACCGTCCGCGCTGGGGATCGTTCGCGATGACCGAGCCCGGCGCGGGCTCCGACGTGGCGGGGATCGAGGCCAGCGCCCGCAAGGACGGGCGCCACTGGGTCCTGAACGGTGCGAAGTCGTTTGCCGCCAACGCGAGCCGAGCCGACTGGATCGTGGTCTTCGCCACCGTGGACCGCTCGCTCGGACGCGAAGGGCACCGCGCCTTCGTCGTCGAACGCGGGGCGCCGGGTCTGGGAAACTTCGCGATCGAGCGGAAGATGGGCCTCAAGGCCTACGAGTCGACATCCTTCACGCTCGAAGACTGTCGCCTGCCCGGGGAGAACCTCCTCGGAGGCGAGGAGCATTACGCGCGGCGCGCCGGGTTTCGCGGCGCGATGAAGTCGTTCAACGCGACCCGCCCGATGGTCGCAGCGATGGCGGTGGGGATCGGACGCGCCGCCTTCGACGAGGCCCGGGTCTTCGCGCGCGAGCACGGCCGCCTCGCCGACGCGCGCGTGCGCGACCGCCTGGAGCGGATCCGGCGGCGGCTGCGGGCGGCGCGGCTGCTGTGCTGGCGCGCCGCCTGGCTCGCCGACCGCGCGCAGCCCAACATCCTCGAGGCCTCGATGGCCAAAGCGGTCGCCCCCGAGGTGGCCCTGGAGGCGGCGTGCCTCGGCATGGAGATCCTCGGCGAGGTCGGCGCCCGCGGCGATCACCTGATCGAGAAGCTCTTCCGCGACGTGAAGGCCATGGACATCGTCGAGGGAACGGGCCAGATCCAGCGCATCATCATGGCGCGCCGCCTGGTGAAGCTCCCCTCGGAGCGCGGCTAGCAGCGCTGCGGACGCACGGGTTCGCGAAGGTGGGGCGGGACCCCTCCAGGCTCTCGCGATCACGCTCTCTGCGAGGAGAAGACGGGCGCCAGACTGGACCGACCAGGGGCTCAGGCTCGGAAACGAGAGAGTTCTCGGAATCAATGGCCCTAGAATCACCAGCGTGATCTGGACGCTGCGAGTCGATTTTGCGCTCCTCGTCGTGCGCGCGTTGCTCACTGCGCTCGCGCTCGGTCTGATCGCGTACGGCTGGCGGCTCCGGCGGTCCGGTCGGGGTCGAAAGCTTCGTCGACTCCGGGTGGTCGCTCTCGGGGTCCTCGCGACCCTGGTATTCGCCTCGGCCTACGGATTCTTTACGTGGCGTCATCCGGGGGGCGTGCAGACCCATGACTTCTATCACTACTACCTCAACGCCAAGTATTTCCCGGAGCTGGGGTATTTCGATCTCTACAAGTGCACGGCCGCCGCACGGGCCGAGGAAGGGCGCGGACCGCAGCAGGTCCGGATGCGCGAGCTTCGAAGCTTTCTCGAGCGGACGATCATCGACACAGCGGCCCTCGGAGCGCGCTGTGACGAAGCCTTCTCGCCCGAACGTTGGCAGGCGTTTCGCGCCGACCTCCGCTGGTTCGATTCCGTATTCATCGGCGGTCAGTGGAAGAAGGTGCTGAAAGACCAGGGCTACAACGCCTCGCCCGTATGGACGCTCGTGGGCCGCCCCTTGGCTTCGGTCTTTCCCGCAGAGAACGGGTCCATGCGGGTACTGGCGCGGCTCGATCTCCTCATCGTCCTCGTCAGCTTCGCGTTCATTGGCTGGGCCTTTGGCTTCGAGGTGCTCTGCATCGCCGCGCTGGTCTGGGCGGCAAACCCCTTGAGCCGGTATTTCTGGATCGGCGATGCATTCCTTCGCTACGCCTGGTTCGGCGCCTTCGTCATCGGGATCTGCCTCTTGCGGAAGCAGAGACACTTCGGAGCCGGTGTGCTTCTCGCGCTGGCAACTCTGTTGCGCCTGTTTCCCGCGCTCTTCGTCGTTGCTTACGGCGCGGGAGCCCTTCGCCGCTGGCTCCGGGGTGACGGCTTCGGGCATGGCTTTCGCGAGTTCGCGCTGGGGGTGGCGATCGCGACGCTCGTTCTGCCCCTGCTGGCGATTCCGGTCTGCGGCCGGGGAACGGACGTGTGGACCGAGTTTGCGGCGAACATCGGCCGGTGGTCGAGCATTACGCCCAGCAATTCGGTCGGCTTGCCGGCGCTGCTCTCCCTGACCTCGCGTGTCCGTGAGCAGGAGCGAGTCAGCGACGGAGCGATCCGCAACCAGGCGCAGCTTCAGGAGTCGAGAGACGAAGTCTTCGCAGAGAGACGGCCCGTCTACGTCGTCGTGGTCGTCCTGTTCCTCGTCTTCCTCTGGAAGGCACTCGAACGCGTCGAGGGCTGGGAGGCCGCGTGTCTCGGCTTCGTCCCGATTCTGATCCTGGTCGACGTACCGGCCTACTACGCGAGCTTCATGGTGGCCCCGGCGCTGCTTGGCGAGGGGAGACCCCGAATCGGAATCGCGGCGCTGGCCGCAATGATCGGGCTCTGCCTGGCTACGCTCATCTGGTGGAACGAACCCTTCCACTGGGCGGTGGCATCTCCGATTCTCCTGCTGGTGGCGCTCGACGCGCTGCTCGAAATGCAGCGGAGAAGGAATCCGTGGCGGTGATGTAGCTTCCCAGACCAGCGGTCGTGGTTCGCGGCCGCAGGCCGCTCGCGGATCCAACCTAGGGAGCGGACTGCCACGGGGAGGCGGGTCAGTGGGCGACCGCTGTACCTACGGCCACAGCCTGCGGAAAGGCGAGTCGGTTCCGCGTCCGTCCGAGGCGACGCGGATGCGAAGGTGCGCCACGGCGCCGGGTGCGGGATGACGGGCGGCAAGCGGCTGGACCTGCGACAGCGTGGGCCGACGCTGGTCGTCGCACTGCTGATCGCCGCCTTCGCGGCGCAGGCGATCGCCAGCGCCCGGCTCGAGTCCGCGACCTGGGACGAGACCCACTACTTCGGGCTCGGAACGCACCTGTTGAAGACCCGCCGCTGGGACGTGGCCGGCAGCATCCTGCATCCACCCCTCTCCTACGGCCTGCACAGCCTGCCGCTGCTCTTCGCCGACCTGCCCGCCGACGCCTTCCGCCCGCTTCCGGAGGCGCAGCGGACGCGCCGCGCCCTCGCGGGGATCGACGTCGTGCGCGGTCGCGCATTGCTGGCGAGCCCGGCGAACGACGGGAATGCGCTGCTGCTCTCGTCGCGTCTGATGATGATTCTCGTGGGCGCCCTGGGCGCCGTCTTCGTCTACCGCTGGGGCCGCGAGCTGTACGGAGTGCCCGCCGGCCTGCTGGCGACCTGCCTCTACGCCTTCAGCCCCAATCTCCTGGCCCACACCCGGCTCATCACGCCCGACATCGCGCTCACCGTCTTCGCGTTCGGCGCGACGTTCTTCTTCTGGAGGAGTCTCGGGTCGCAGCGCCGGTGCGATGCGCTGTGGGCGGGGGTGCTCCTGGGCCTGGCGCTGCTGTCGAAGTTCACGGCGCTGCTGTGGCCGCCGCTGTTCGCCGCACTGCTGGCGGTCTGGTCGATTCGCACGGGCCAGCGCCCGCCGCGCCGGGCGTTCGCCGTGTTCGGCGTGGCCGGCGCCGTGTTGCTGCTGGGCTACGGCTTCGACCTCAGGCCCTACGTCGAGGGGATCGCGTTCCAGCTGGAGCACACCGCAGAGGGCCACCCGGCCTTCTTCGCGGGTCGCTACGCGGACGGCGGTTGGTGGTACTACGCGCTGATGTCGCTGCTCCTGAAGACGCCGCTGCCGTCGCTGCTGCTGCTGGGCGCGTCCGCGATCCGGCTCGGTCGGCGCCGGAATCGCTCTCGCTGGCTGGACGAAGGCTTCGTGCTGCTGCCGCCGCTCGCCGTGATCGCCTTCTTCAGCGTGCAGCATCAGTCCATCGGCCTTCGCTACGTGCTGCCCGCGCTTCCCTTCCTGTTGGTGTTCGCGTCCGGTGTCCTCGCCACCGGGCGGCTGCGCGGCTTCGCGCGGGTGGCCCTCGCCGGCCTGCTGGCGTGGGTTCTGGCGGCCTCGTTGTCGATCCACCCGCACTACCTCGCCTACTTCAACGAGACCGTGGGCGGCCCCGCCCGCGGCTACCGCTACCTGGTCGACTCGAACCTCGACTGGGGCCAGGATCTCGTGGGGCTCGCGACGTTCCTGCGCGAGCGCGACATCGAACGGGTCCATCTCAGCTACTTCGGCACCGATTCGCCGGCTCGCTACGGCATCCGCTACGACTGGCTGCCGAGCTTCCATCTGGAGCGTCCGAACCGGACGCGTGAGTTCCAGCTGCCGCGCCACGGCTGGTTCGCGATCAGCGCGACACACCTCCAGGGCCTCTACCTGCCGGACCGCGACCTCTACGCCTTCCTGCGGGAGCAGCAGCCGGTCGCCCGGATCGGATACTCGATCTTCGTCTATCACCTGGAATGACCGACGATCGCCGGCTTGCCGGTCCGCTGTTCGCGGTCTCGTACGTCTCCCGTGTCCCGAATCACTCGGAGTGCAGGTAGCCGAGACTCTTCAAACCCTCGCGAGTCCTTTCATCGAGCTCCCTCCTCCTCGCGAGCGGTGGGCTCGCGGCCCGTTCGCGCCACGCTCGGTGGTGGTCCGCCAGCGCCGCTTCGGCATGGGCCGAAAGCCGGGTGAGGGAGCGAGTCTCGTCCGGATCCGTCGCCAGATCGTAGAAGACGCGTCCCCCCTTCTTCCAGTTGTTGAGAATCATCTTCGATTCCCCGGTCCGGATGGCGACGGCCTGGTCCTCCTCTGCCACGCCGTAATCGTTCGTCTCGCAGGCCACGAACTCGCGGTGGCCGGTGGCCGCGCCGCCCGACTCGATCACCCGAACGAGGCTCCGACCGGAGACGGCCTGCGAAGCGACGGCGGGAAGCTCGACACCCAGGAGATCCAACAGCGTCGGCATGAGGTCGGTGATGCTCGCGATCGCGCCCAGGCGCGTCCCGGCGCGACCCGGCAGCTCCAGCAGCGCCGGGATCCTCATGACGGTTTCGTACACCACCATGCTGTGATCGAGATAGCCATCGTGCTGGTACAGGTTCTCGCCGTGATCGGAAACGAGCAGCGTCACGGTGTTCTCGAGAAAGCCGCGGGCTTCGAGCCCTTCGAAGAGCGCCGCGAGCTGGCCATCGAGGAATCGAACCTCGCCGTCGTAGAGCTCGTTCAGGCTCTCGAGATCCGCCGGCGTCGCCTGGTGCAGGAACGGAAAGCGCCGGCGCTTCACCCGTGCCTCGTCGTAGTATCCCTTTGGCGGTCGGTAGGGGAAGTGCGGGTCGAAGTAGTGGACCCACAGGAAGCTCGGCCGGGAGCGATCGGCGGCGTCGAGCGCGCGCAGCACGCGCGCCGTCGTCTCTCCGGCATCGCAGTCGAAGACGTCGAACGGTTGCGCGTGCCACCTCCCCTCCCCGAACTGGAGGCTCCCGCGGCACGCGGAGAAATCCGAGTCGTAGACGGCAAACCCCTGACCCAGATTGAACGCAGCAGCGAGAGGCAGCGAGCTCACGACCGCCCGGCTTTCGTACCCCTCCCGCGACAGCACCTCCGCCAGCGTCACGGCGGAGTCGGAGACGGTGTAGCCGTTCCGCAGGTCGCCGGGATCCCGCCCGGTCAAGAGCGAGACGTGGGCGGGAAGCGTCGTCGACGAGGTCGTGAACAGGGAGTCGAACACGACGCTGCGCGAGGCGAGTGCATCGATCGCCGGGGTCGCCTTCGCGTAGCCGTAGCAGCCGAGGCGGTCTGCGCGCAGCGAGTCGATCGTGACGAGGAGGATGTCGTGGCCCCGATACCGCCCGGAGAGCGGCCGCTGCTCGGGGGCGCACGCGGGCAGCGCGACGAGAAGCAGCAGACACGGCACGGCGCGCCACAGCGCCGCAGTCGCGACGCGTTTCCGAGCCGGGCTCTGCGCCCCTGAAGCGTGATCACCGGCGTGCTTCAACGTCTTCACCAGGAGGGTAGGATTTCCAGCTGCGGCCCTGGAATGTCAACCCCGGTTGGAAATGTCGGGTCGACGGTCGATCTCCCGGGGTGTCCCCCTGGTGGGTCCGATGCGGCAACGACGGCCCGAAGCAATCCAAATGGATGAGAAAACTCATCCATTTGTAGGAGTGTCACTGGGCACGCAGCGTCGACGAGTTGCGTCGGGAGGAAGGCGATGCAACTACACCGAGAAAGGATCTACCGAAAAGGGGAAGTTGCTTTCCATCCCGGCGACGGGCGGGCGATCGCGTAGCCTGCCCCTCGGTGAG
>JAOTUO010000449.1 GCA_029863845.1 Myxococcales bacterium | reverse complement strand
ACGGGGTCGCCCACCGCGAAGCCGCTGACGCCCTCGCCGAGTTCCGCGACGACGCCGGCGCCCTCGTGGCCCAGCACGATCGGCTTGGGCAGGGGCAGCGTCCCGTTCACCACCGAGACGTCCGAGTGGCAGACGCCCGTCGCGGCCATGCGGATGCGCAGCTCTCCGGCCTTGGGACCGTCGAGGGTCACGTCTTCGACCGAGTACTTGTCGAGTTCGAGGCTGACGACTGCCTTCATGGGGGTCTCCTTGCGGCGGGGACCGGATCGCGCCCGGTCCGACTCGGATGGGACGGAATGTCGCCAGTATAATGGCTCTCTCGACACTCGCTTGCAGGGGATTCGCGGTGTCCGACGGGGCCCGCCCCCGCCGCCGATCCCGGAAGCCGCGCGGACGTGGCGACCCGGCGGACGGAGCGCTCGCCCGCCGCGAGGGCTGCGCGGGGCAATCACCAGAGCACGCGGCCTGCGCGGGACGAGGGCGTTCGGAACCCGGACTCCCCCGGGGGCACGGTCGCGGCCGCACTCAAGCCATCTCGCGAGAGCTCCGATGCTCCAAGCACGGGACTGTCGGTTCGACACGCGGGAGGGCCTGCCGCCGCGCCGGAGTCGCGCTTGGGGGGCAGCATGGAGGCGATCCCGACCGGCGTCGATCTGTTCGACGCCGGACCCGCACGCTTCTACCGCAACAAGCCCTATCTCGCGTTCGGGGCGAGCGGCACGGGCAAGTCCACCCTGGGACTCCAGTTCGCGTGCGCGGGCCTCGAGCGCGGCGAGAAGGTCCTCTACGTCTGCCGCGAGAAGGCCGAGGAGCTGCTCCGGCGCGGCGAGGCCCTCGGCTTTCCGCTGGGCGAGCACCTCGACGACGATCGGCTCGTCCTCCTCGAGTACGACGACGAGTTCAACGAAAACGTGCGGCGACAGGGCGCGGAGGCGGTGCTCGAGGAGCTCTGTAGCGAGATCGAGCCGGGCGAGATCTCGCGCGTGGTCCTGGACCCGATCGAACCCTTCTTTTCCTCTCTCGCCAGTGAGAGTCTGCTTCGCAGTCAGCTGCGCACGATCACGGGTCGCTTCGAGGAATTGGGGTGGACGCCCCTGCTGTTGTGCGACGTCGGCGCGATCGCGCGCGAGCCCTTCGTACTGCGCGTCTTCTCGGAGGTTTGCTGGGGCGTCTTCGAGCTTCGCTGCGAGACCGGCGAAAAGGACACGCCCCGCGCCCTGCGCATCTACCACATGCGCAACGTGAATCTCGGCCGGAGCCGCTTCGAGTTCCGCATCGAGGAGGGGGGAATCCGGACCGGTTCACCCGCGCGGGAGCGGCCCTCCCGTTCGTTCGCGCGTTTTCGGCGCGGGCCCCAGCCGGCCGCCGGACGCGACGAGTCGCGCTTGCCGTCGACGGCGCGTGGCGACGATCTCGAGCGGCGCCGCGCCGCGCCGGCCCGGGCGCTCGTGCTCCTCGCCGACGACGACCCGCAGGTTCGCGCGGAGGTGGCGGCGGCGCTGGAGGGCGTCGGCCAATCCCTGGGGGTCGGAATCCGGATCGCGGAGGCCGCGGACGGAATGCAGGCCCTGCGGTCGGCCGCCGCGGCCAAGCCCGATCTCGTCATCACGAGCGTGGGCATGCCCCGGCTCGACGGGATTGGCCTGTGTCGCGTGCTTCGCGAATACGGCGCGGACGTGCCGGTGCTCTTCCTCTCCTCCCGGCGGGCGGGTCCCGGCGAGCGGGTGCGCTGCTTCATGGTGGGCGGCGACGAGACCGTCGGGCGGCCCATCGACCCGGACGAAATCGCGTCGAAGGCCACCGACCTGCTCCAGACCCGGGCGCCGGGTACGGCGCACTGGCCCGCGATCGATCTCAAGACCGCCCACGTCAAGCTCGGGCCGTGCCGCCTCGACGCGTCGCGGCTGGAGGCGCACGTGGCGCTCGCCACCGAGCACGCCCGCGAGGGAGGCATCGCGCTGCACCTGGTGGGCTACGAGTTCCGCTTCGTCGATAGCAACGAAGGGCGCACCTTCATGGATCGCTTCTTCGAAGGGCTCTCGGAGCAGATCCGCGCCGAGGACGCGTTGTGCCCGATCGCGGACCACCGCATCGTCGTGATGCTCGTCGACGCCGACGCAGAGATCGTGCAAAGCGTGATCGGCCGCATTCACGAGCGGATGGTCACCGAGGCGGCGTCGCTGGCGGGAAGTCGCCGCGTGAAGCCCAAGGCGCTGTACCGGCTGCTGCCGGTGTGTCCCCCCTCGCCGGGCGCCCCGGTCGAAGAGGGG
>JAOTUO010000141.1 GCA_029863845.1 Myxococcales bacterium | reverse complement strand
GGGCCATGAGGTCGACACCGAGCAGGTCGGCTTCGCGCTCCTGGGCGCGGCTGAAGGGAAGGATCACCCCGACCTGGGCGCCGACGCCGAGCAGTGCGAGAAGCTGCTGCTGCCCCGGCGAGGACGCTCCGGCGAGCACCTGAACGATCTGGAGTCCGGTCTGCGTGGCGTAGGCCGTCGACACGCGCTCGTTGGAGTGTCCCGCCAGCACGTGGCCGATCTCGTGACCGACCACCGCCGCGAGCTGGCCCTGGCCGGCCGCGACCCCGAGCAGGCCCGTGTGCACGCCGATCTTCGCACCGGGCAGGGCGAAGGCGTTGGCCGACGGCTCCTGGAACACGGTGACCTCCCAGTCGTAGCCACGCTCCGGATCCGGGAGCGCCGCGACCACCGCGCCGACGACGCAGTTCACGTAGGCGTTCACCGCCGGATCGCTGGACCGGGGCATCTCGGTCTGCATCGTCCCGTAGGCGGCGACGCCCATGGCGTCCATCTGCGACTCGGGAAACAGACGCAACTGCCTCCGGCCCAGCGGCGAGGTGACGCACGCAGCCAGCAGGATGACCCCCACCAGCCAGACCCGGGCGAAACGGCGCGACATGGTTCGACTCCTATCCGTGCCCGACCTGCCGCCGAGCCGCTGCGGCAGCGGCCCGCCCGCGGGCGCGCTGCCACTCCTCGCCTTCGCTCTCCACCTTGGGGAAGGCGCGGTGCATCTCGACGAACATCTGCACGAGGCGCACGGCGTGCAGGCTGAGGATCGGCTTTCCGCTCGTGAGGATGGCAACCGACAGGCTGCGTTCGGGGTCGGCCCAGGAGAACACGTTGGTGAAGCCCAGGTGCCCGAAGGCGAGGGGGTTGTCCCAGCCGAACAGGTTCGGCCGGCGGTCCCCGAGCATGAAGCCCAGGCCGTAGCGGAGGGGAACCCCGAGCGTGAGATCGATCTCCCAGTAGCTCTGCTCCGAGGTGGCGTGGCGCACCGTGTTCGGCTCGAAGACCCGCACGCCGTCGAGTTCCCCCCCGTCGAGCAGGCACTGGTAGAACCTGGAGAGCTCCTCGGCGGTCGTCACCACGTTGGCGGACGGGATGACGCCGGTGACGAAGCGCGGATCGTTCGAGAACTCGACCACCTCGCGCATTCCCAGCCCGAGCGCCCGCCGGAGCATTCCGGAGATCGGCGGCGGCGGCGGCGGTCCGGTGACCGCGTTGCGAGCCACGCGATCGATGTCCTCGGGCCGCACCCCGTAGCGCATCCAACGGAAGCCGAGTGGCTCGCAGATCTCGCGCTCGAGCACCGTCCGGATGTCGTCTCCGGTCGCGCGCCGGACGACCTCGGCGAGGATGAAGCCACCGCTCACCGCGTGGTATGCGAGAATCCGCCCGGGCCGCGATTGCAGTCGCTGACCCGACAGGATCTCGACGATGCGCTCGGGCTGGTCGTGTAGACCGAGATCCATCGCCTCCGGCGGCAGGTTCGGAACGCCGGCGCGGTGGGAGAGGATGTGGCGGATCGTGATCCGCCGCTTTCCGTCACGTGCGAACTCCGGGATGAAGTCACACACGCGATCTTCGAGGTGGAGTGCCCGCTTCTCGTCGAGCTTGTGGATCAGCATCGCGGTGACGGCCTTCGCGGCCGAAAAGATGACGAACGGCGTCTCCGTCGTGACGGGAATGAGCGGCGCGTCGGGCGGGTCGTCGGGGGCGTTGCCCTCCGCGTGTCCGAGGGAGCGGTGGAGCACCGGGATCCCGTGACGGCGGATGCAGACCTGGACCGCGGGGTGAACGCCCGTGCGGTAGAGGGCCTCGATGCTGCGCCAGACGCGCTCCACGGCTTCCGGGCGAACGCCGGCCTCGTGGGCGGGCGCCTCGTCGCCCGCCGACGTGACGCTCTCGAGATCACGAGGAACCCGGCAGCGCGCGAGGAAGGGCAGGCCGAAGCGGGTCAGCAGTTGCAGAACGTCCATGCCTGCTCTTACGGTAGCGAGCCTCGGACCCTGAGCGCATACGTCGCGACGACGGCGTCTCCGGCGGCCCCCGCCGCCGGCCGCAGCTCCACCCGATACAGGCCCGGCGCGAGCCAGCCGGCGGGAACCGTCACCTCCACCTCGGCCGCGCCGGGCTCGGCGGCGAGGCGCTCGCTCAGCTCCCGGCGACCGCTGGGATCGCTCACCCGAACGCGGACCTCCCGGACGCCCGGCTCGAGACGATTCGCGGATAGCGGGACCCACAGGCGGAGCCCGCCCCCGATCTCGCTCGCCGGCACTTCGACGGTGTGATCCGGCTGCAGGCGGATCGCCGGGAGCACGCGGCCGGCGGAGGCACGGTCGCTCACGGCGGCGGCCATCGGCGCGAAGGGCTCCGCCGCGGCGGCCGAGCGCTTGCCGGCGGCGGGCGGCTCGACGGCGAGGGACGCGACTTCGCGCTGCGCGCCCGCTTCCGAACGGGGCGCGACCGGCCGGAGCGGCGTCTCGTCGAACTCGCGCTTCTCACGGTGTGGCTCGGAGAACGCGACGGGCTCGTCGGCCGACCTGAGCTCCGCCTCCTGCAACACGGCTGCCCGATCGCCCGCCGCCTCGCCCGCGGACGGCGCGGCGGCGAAGCGGGTCGGCGTGCGCGACTCCACGGTGGCGTAGACGGTGGGGAGCAGGATCAGGGCCAGCAGCGCATAGGCGAAGCCCGGGTGCCAGGCGATGCGCCCCAGCGGCGCGAGCCGCTCGCGCAGCCGCCGTCCCGGAGACGCAGCCGGCGACGCGCCCCGCACGCCGTCGGGCGCATAGGCGCGCAGCGTGCGCAGCTCGTCGCGGCACGCGGGACACTGTGCGAGGTGGCGCTCCACGCCCTCCCGCTCCCGCGGCTCGAGCGCCCGCGGGCTTCCCTCGTAACGCGCGAGGAGCTCCGGCGCCGGGTGTGCCGCGCCCGAAGCGGCGCGGGCTCGCAGCTGAAGATCCAGCTCGGTCCAGGCGCGCACCTCGGCCGAGCACTCCCGGCAGCGCGGGTAGTGGTCCCGGAAGCCGGCAAGGGCCTGCCCCTGCGGCTCCGCGAGAAAGCCGGCGAGGTCGATCTCGAATGCCCTTCGGCAGCTCATGCGTACACCGGGCCCCCGGCGCGCGGATGCAGGCGCGCCCTTCCCATAGGTCCGCGAAATGCCGTGCGCCGGATCACCCGTCCTCCCACGCGCCGGCGAGGCGCGCGCGCAGCGCGGCGAGGCTCGCGCGCAGCCACCGTTTGAGCGTTCCCAGCGGGATGCCGGTGGCTTCGCTCACTTCCCGATAGGTCTTTCCCTCGACGTAGATGCCCTCGAGGATGCGCTGCTGCTCGCCCGGCAGCTCGCGCACCGCGGCCCACAGGTCGCCGGCGCGCTCCCCGGCCGCCTCCGCCCCGCTGGCGACGGCGGCCGCGCGCGCCGTCTCCTCGTCCCACGGCAGCGTCTCCTTCTCCGCGTGCCGGAGGTGGCGCTTCAGCCGGTCGATGAATTTGTTGCGGGTGATGATCTTCACGTAGCCCACGAAGGCCTGAGGATCGCGCAGGCGTCCGGCTCGCACGTTGGCGACGACGGCGAGCAGCACCTCCTGGCGGAGGTCTTCCCACTCCTCCCGGAAGTCGTAGGCTCGCAGCTGCGTCAGGAATCCCGTCACCAGACGGTTGAACTCGAGGAACGCGACCCGGTCGCCGGCGAGGAGGCGTTCGACGGTTGCGTTCCAGTCCTCAGACGCCCCGTCCATGTCGGGTAAGACTAGCAGGCGGCTCGGCGACGGCCGCTCACTGGGGCATCACGAGCTTCGATGCCAGCCGGCCGATCGCAACGCTCGAATTCGAAGGCGTGCGCGCCAATCAGGCGTGAGGCTGGAAGTAGCGGATTTCGCGGCCGCCGATGGGGACATAGAGGATGACGGTGTATTCCAGCCCGGGGGGCGCGAGGGAGAATACGTAGTGGCCGTCGAACTCGGTCCAGCATCCGACGAGCGGGCCGAGGCGCGGGTAGAGATCGAGGATCTCCGCGTACGCCTGCGCCGCCGACGTGACCGGCTGCGAGGCCCGCCGGCGCAGGCTCGGGGTGTCCTCGTCGAAGTCCGAGGCGGCGAAGACGAGTTCGGAAAGGTACTCCGCAAGATCCTCGGGAATCGGCTGCTCCGGCGGCAGGGAAGCCGGGTCGGGGAGCCGCGGGCACCCGAGGAGAAACAGCAGAAGTGCCCACGCCACGAACGCCGACGTCGTCGATGCAATCGCTCGCATGACCCGACTCCTCCAATGGGACGCGGCCTAGCGACCGCGTCGGGAACGGCTTGCGCCCTCGAAGCGAAGGGGCCCTGGGATCGCGATCTCGGCGCCGCTGGCGCCGAGGATCAGGAGGGCCCCGATGATCTCGCGTCGGCCCAGCGGCTCGTCGGTGAGTAGCGCCACCGTCGTCAGGCCGATGACGATCTCGAACATCAGAAGGACGGCGAAGCGACCGGGATCGATGTGACCGGCGCCGAACAGGGTGAGCCACACGACCGGCAGCATCCAGATCAGCGCGAAGGCCAGCAGCCAGAGCACGGAATGCGGGTGCAGGTCGATGTCGAAGCCGCTGCCGGCCCCCGCCCCCGGGATGAGCGTCACGAGAAGGAATACCGGGCCGAGAAACACGAAGTGAACGAACACCCGGTCGAAGATCGGACGCGATCTTCCCCGGTTGGCTGCGACCATCGCCAGCGCCCAGGAGACGCCGGCGGCCAACCCCATCCAGTCGGCGCTCGCAGCGGGATACGGGATCCCGGCCCCCGCGCCGAAGATGGTGAGCATGCCCGCCAGGCCCAGCACGATCGTCGCGAGTCGGCGAGCGGTGATCGGCTCGCCGAGAGCGACTCGAGCGAGCAGCGTGCTCCACACCGGCATCAGATAGAAGAGCAGGATGATGCGTGCGATCTGCCCGCGTACGATGCCTTCCGTGTAGAGCGCGATCCCCAGAGCCAGCCACAGGCCGGGGGCTCCCAGCTCCCGGAGGCCCTTCAGCGTGCGCTCTCCCCTCCACACGGCCGCCGGCAGAAGCACGACGAGTGGAATCAGGAAGCCGATCGTCGTGGCGAGCGCCCCGCTCGAACCCTCCTCGTGCATGCGACGCACGGGGATCCACAGCGTGCCCCAGAGAACGGTCGACGACAGAACGGCCAGCTGTGGCGTGAAGGTGGATCTCCGTTCGTGCATGAGGTCACAGAGCTCCCGGCAGCCATTCCCGATGGCCGTTGCCGGCCGTGCGGCGCGCCATTCCCGGTGGTCTGCGGCTCATGGTATGCCATCGTCGCCGCGGCGAGCGCCTCGTCAGGCGCCTCGCCGTCGTCCCGAAAGCTTCGCATTGAAGCGCTCGGCGTCGATGACGAAGCGCTCGTGCGTCCCCTCGGAAACGACGGTGACGTCGTCGTGAGCGGAGACCCGGAACTGGAGGCGCCGACCCTCGACCTCGGTGAGCTCGACCTCGACGGTGACGGGACAACCGGAGGGTGTGGGTGCAGAGTGGCCGAGCTCGATCCGGGTGCCCACCGTCTGCTCCCGGGGCCAGTCGATGTGGGGATTGACGGCCTGGATGCAGGTCCACTCGATCAGGCCGACCAGGTAGCCCGTGGCGAAGACCTGGGGCATGGCCTGGAACTCCGGCGACTCCGGGTACAGCGCGGGAACGGTCTTCGTGTCGTCCACCTGGAAGGTGAACTCGTGGCGGATGCCGGGTCGGAGCGTCTCACGCATGTCGCACGTAATTCCTCCGGGAGCGGCGCCCGACGCAACAGGCGCTCGGTTGCGGTTGCCGACCGGCCGCGGCTTCAACCCATCGAGCCGACTCCGGGCGCGCAGGCTCCCACCATGCCGGCGAGCAGGAACGTGAGCGCCACGACCAGCCCCCAGGCGATCACGCACACGACCACGGCGCGGCCGGTCTGCACGTCGAGGGCTTCGCGCACGGCCACCACGTAGGCGGCGAGCCCCCAGAAGACGACGGCGACGCGCACGATCGGTCCGAGCAACGGGATCGCAGCCAGGACGAGCAGCAGCTGGGGCGCCGACGCAAAACCGATCGTGCGCAGCAGCTCGGGGTAGTCGGAGCTGTGCTCCATGAGACGCACGCCCACGAGCCAGATGACCGCCGCGCCCACGAGCCAGCCGATCCCCGCCCCGACCACGGCCCCCACGAGGCCGGCGCCTCCGGCGCCGGCGCTGCCGACGCCCGCGCAGACCGCCGCGAGCGCCACCACGCCGGCGGCCTGGGGCAGGGCGCCCGCGTCGTGCTCGACCTCGTCGTAGACGCTGGCGTCGAGCCGCAGCGCGCCGAGCAGCCGCTCGACGAAGGACCGCGGCGCCGCGGTCGGATCGGGGAGGACCTCGCTGACCTGGAACGGACCCGGGGTGCCTTCGCTCATGCCGGACCTCCCTTGGACGGGTGCGGCGCCAGTCTACTCCAGCGGTCCCCGGGGTGCGTGATCACACCAGGCGGAAGTCCTCGAGATCGGGACGCTGCGTCCAACGCCAGTAATCGACGAGCCGCCACGGCGACAACACGGTCACGCGGCCACGCTCGTTCCGATACCAGCTGCTCCGGATGGACGGATGCGACCAGACCATCCCCTCCAGGGCCTTCTGGAGCCTCCGGTCGTACTCGTCGTGAACGGACTGCCTGCACTCGATGGCGGAGCGGCCGGACTCCAGCAGCGCCTTCAGGCAGCCCATGATGTAGCGAACCTGGCACTCCGAGTGGAAGATCAGGCTGCCCCCGTGTGCGAGGTTGGTACCGGGCCCGTAGATGCAGAAGAGGTTCGGGAAGTTGGGTACCGCAATCCCCAGGTAGGCCGAGGGGTCGTCTCCCCACTGCTCCCGCAGCTTCACTCCGCCCCGACCGACGATCTCCATCGGCCACAGAAAGCGGTTCGCGTGAAAGCCCGTCGCGTAGACGATGACGTCGACCGGGTAGGCCGCACCGCTCTCGCACACCACCGCATCTTCGCGGATCTCGCGGATGGGATCCGTGACGAGCTCGACGTCGTCCCGTTTCAGCGCGGTCAGCCAGCTACCGTTGTCCTGCAGCACGCGCTTGCCGAGACAGACGTAGTCGGGGACGACCTTGGCAAGCAGCTCCGGGTCGTCTCCCACCTGATCCTCCAGATACTGCGTGAAGGTCACGCGCGCGGCCTCGTTCATCGCGCAGGTCGACCGTTCCGGATGGGGCCATTCGGGGTCGACCTTCATCGCCTCGTAGCCGCCGTCACAGCCCGGCCAGAAGAGCAGGAAGCGATACCAACGGGCGTAGTAGGGCAGATGCTTCAGGGCCCACTGCTTCCCCGGCGCGACCTTCTCGTGATAGTGGGGATTGGGGAACATCCACGACGCGGAGCGCTGGAACACCGTGAGCCGGCCCGCCTCCTCGGCGATCGCCGGGACGATCTGGAAGGCGCTCGCCCCGGTTCCGATCACCGCGATCCGCTTGCCCTTCAGGTCGACGTCGTGCTGCCAGCGCGCCGAGTGCAGCGAGGGGCCCCGGAAGCGGTCGCGGCCCGGGATGTCCGGCAGCTTGGGTCGGTTCAGCTGGCCGACGGCGCTGACGACCGCGTTGGCGACGAGCGTCTCCTCGCCGCCCTCCCGCTGGCGGATGCGCAGCGACCACCGGTGGGACCGCTCGTCGTAGACGGCCGCGACGACCTCCGTGTCGAAGCGGACCTTCTCCCGGATGCCGTACTTCTCCAGGCACCGCTCGAAGTAGGCCTGGAGCTCCTGGCGCTGCGCGAAGAACTCCGACCACTCGGGGTTGGGCTCGAAGGAGTAGCAGTAGAAGTGGTTCCCGACGTCCACGCGACAGCCGGGGTAGGTGTTCTCGAACCACGTGCCCCCCACGGAGGGGTTCTTCTCGACGACCGTGTAGGGGATGCGGGCCTCTTCCAGGCGGATCGCCGCCAGCAGGCCCGACATTCCGCAGCCGATCACGACGACGTGGAAGGCCTGCTTCGCCGCCTCCGAGACCTCTCGGTCCCAGTGGAACTCGCGCAGGTCCTGCCCGTCCAGCTCCATCTCTTCGAGCATCATGGGCACGTACTCGGCCGGAACGTCCCCCGCCACCAGGAAGTTCATCATCTCGTGGACGGTCTCGGGAGAGGGAGGCGGGGGCAGCCGGCAGCCCCGATCGCGATAGGCCTGGATGACCTCGAGGGCCCGGGCGCGCACCGCCGCCTTGTCCTCCTCGGACAGGAAGCCCTGGACCTCGTTGAGGAAGATGCCCGCCGGTCGGATCGGGCCGCGAAGGAGGCTCGCGTCCCCGGACATGTGGATCATCGACAGCATGAGCGTGGGAATGCTCACGTCTTCGAGCGCCGCGGCGATGGCGGCGTCGTCGTCCTCGATCGGGGCTCCGGCGGGGTGGATTCGTTCGGTCACGCGGGGACGCCCCGGCGCTAGCGACCGCCGGTGATGTAGTGCTCGAGCTGCTCGATCGTGAACTGCTGGTCCTCGATGATCGCCTTCACGACGTCCCCGATCGAGATGATTCCCGCCAGCTGATTGTTCTCCAGGATCGGGAGGTGACGCACCCGCTTCTCCGTCATGATCGCCATGCACGCGTCCATCTTGTGCTTGGAGCTCGCGCAGACCACCTCGCGGGTCATGATCTCGTGAACCGGAACGTCCTTGGAGAACCGGCCCTTGAGGATCACCTTGCGAGCGTAGTCCCGCTCCGAGATCAACCCGATCACCTCGCCTTCCGAGAGAACCACGAGGGCTCCCACGTTCCGGTCGGCCATCGCCTGAAGCGCGTCGAGAACCGTGGCGTCCGGCGATATGGTGTAGACGCCGTGCCCCTTGTCACCGAGTACGTTCCTGACGGTCTTCATCCTGGCCCCGATCCCCCAGTGGCTCTGCATCCACTCTACACCAAGGCCCTGCGTAGGAGACAGCGCCCGTCCCGGTCGCCGAACGGCCTCCCGCGCGCCCCGTGCAGCCGCTGGAACGCCCCACGCGGGAGATCAGGGCGGGTCAGGTCACACACCCCCAAGGCGATCGAGGCCCGCCACCCGCGGCGTCACACGCAGGGTGGCTGGGAGTTGTGGCGTTTTGTCCGGCGCCTCCCCGTGGCTGACTGCCACGGGGCGACGTCTGGCGCCGCCGGGGGCGCTCGTAACCTCCTGTAATCCCTTGCGAGGCCGCGCTTCCCCGTTCCCGACGAAATCGTCAAGCGGCACAATAATTGCAACTTCCAGCGGGGAATTCTCGGATTCCGCGCGACGCCGGGGCCCAGGAGTCGACCGCATCCAACGATGCCGTCCCCGGGCCGGCGGGCGCGACGGACGCGGCCTGGCGGAGATGTGCCAGGCGGTCAGGCGTCCGTACGCCGATGGACGAGGAGACCCTCGATGGACAGGCGTGGGTTTCTGAAGACCGTCGTGAGCGCGGTGGGCACGGCGGGAGGCTCCCTCCTGCTGGACAGCCCCGCCCGGGCCACGGAGAGCCGGGCCGGTACGGAGCTGATGGGCGTGCTCGTCGACACGACCCGCTGCATCGGGTGCCGGGGCTGCGAGGAAGCCTGCGCCGAAGAAAACGGGCTGCCGGTGCCGGACATCGATTCTCCCGGCTGGGACGACGTCTTCGAGAAGCGCCGAAATCCTTCGGTGACCCAGTATTCCGTGGTGAACCGGTTCGGGGACGACGAGGAGATCTTCGTCAAGAAACAATGCATGCACTGCAACCAGCCCGCCTGCGCGGCGGCGTGCCTCACCAAGGCCATGTTGAAGACCGACGAGGGGCCCGTCATCTGGCGCGAGGACAAGTGCATGGGCTGTCGCTTCTGCATGCTCTCCTGCCCCTTCGACATCCCGAAGTTCGAATACGACAAGGCCGTGCCCAGGATCATGAAATGCCACCTCTGCTTCGAACGCCTGAACGATGACGAGGAGCCGGCGTGCGTCGAAGTATGCCCCGAGGAGGCGATCGTCTTCGGCAGGCGGCGCGACCTCCTGGACGAAGCGAGGACCCGGATCTACACGGAGCCCGACGACTACGTTCACCACATCTACGGGGAGCACGAGGCGGGCGGGACGGGCTGGATCTACCTCGCTGCCGTTCCCTTCGAGCAACTCGGCTTCAACACG
>JAOTUO010000448.1 GCA_029863845.1 Myxococcales bacterium | reverse complement strand
GCCAGCGCCTCGCCGATGACCCCGCGCAGGAATCCACAGAACTCCTGTCGGCGCGCCTCGGGCAGCGGCACCAGCGGCAGCTCGTTGGAGGGAACGAGGGCCAGCGGATACGATTCCGGCGGATCCGAGACGAGCGACCGGATCGATGCTTCGCGCGCCCGCTCGGCCTTCCGGCGCACGACTTCCGCCCGGCGTCGGGCGGCGGCGGCCTCCTCACGGATCCGTGGCAGCTGCTGCCGGTAGAGACCCCTCTGGCATTCCCGGGTGTCGCAGATTCCGCGCGCAATCCGGTGCAGCGTCAAGAGTCGTCCACAGACAACGCATCGCTTGTCCCGAAGGCGGTCCGCCCCCGAGATTCCCGATACCGGTCCGGCACCCTGCCCGCGCCCGATTCGCGGCGGCCTGCCGCAGCGGCGGCACCTCGGGGCCGGCGCCGGCTCCGTTCCAACGACGGCGAACGCCTCGCCACAGTCGTCGCAGCGCGCCTCGGGCATCACGGGTCTCCAGGATCAGCGGCTTCTCACGAACCGGGCTCGGCTCACATTATGGCAGATCGCTGTTCGTTCCATCCGCTCGAGCCCGCGCCGCCGCCGACAAAACGACGCCGCCGTGCTGCCCTTGGAGGATGAGGGGAAGGGTCTGAAGTCGCCTCAGGCGCGCTTGCAGTCCGCCGGAACCTCGAGGGGCTGGGCATTCCGAATGGTCGTGACGATCTGGTTCCGCAGGATCTCCCACGTCCAGCTGTACATGCCGTCGGCCGGCTTGGCGCCGGCCGGCTTGGTGCACATGCCCTCCCGTCGACCCCAGAGGAGAAAGTAGGGCTTCTGTTCCTCCTGGGCGATGCGGAGCTCGGCGCTCATGCGCGGCGACATGCCCGTGTGCTCCCCGCAGATCACGATGACCTCGTCGACCGCGGAGATCCGGCGACGCACGGTCTGGTCCCAGCGCGACGTCATCATCGCGGAATCGGATCGAGTCGCTACCTCGAAGCCGGAGCTGCTCTGCAGCGACTGCTCGAACAGCAGGTCGTGCAGGTCCTGGTCGTTCTCCCGATCGAAGCTCACGTAGATGCGGACGTCGGCCATGGCTGTTACCGACGATGATAGCCCCCCGACGGCCCGAGTGCCGGTCGCACAGCGCGGGCGAATTCTACGCGGCGGTCGCGATTCGCAGCAGCTCTGCGGCGTTCTCGAAGAGGATCCGCCGCTCGAGGCCACGATCGCCGCCGCAGACCCGCCGGACGATCTCGAGCGCCGGGGGCCGATTTCCGTAGGGCCAGTCCGATGCGAAGAGCACGCGCTCCCGGCCGAAGACCCCGATCAGCTGCCGCACCCGCGCGACGGATTGGAACGAGGTGTCGACCCAGACGTTGGAGAGCCCGCCCAGCTGCTGCATCACCTGCTTCACTTCGAAGAGCCCGGAATGGGCGGCAATGAAGCGTACGCCCGGAAAGTCGCGCACGAGCCGGGCCGCGTAGTGGATGGCTCCGTAACGCGGCTCCTGCCGGGAGCGCTCCGAGCCCAGGTAGTAGGAGGAGATTCCACAGTGAAAGAGCACGGGGAGCTCGTGGGGAGCAAAGGCCTCGACGGCGGCCCGCGTCGCCGGGCTCGTGAGCGGCACCTTCTGGATGATGGGATGAAGCTTGAGGCCGCGGGCGCCCGCGCGGACGTGTTCGGCGAACTCGGCGCCGGGATCCCCTTCGCGCGTGTAATCGACCCCCGTGAAGGGGACCACGCTCGGATCTTCGTCCGCCGCCCTCCTCAGGTCGGCGAAGGTCACATGCGGGGGGACGGGCAGGCAGACCGCGTGGCGGATCCGGGCCTCGTCCAGGGAACGGCGGAAGTTCTCCAGCGTGGCGGTGGCGTTTCGCGCGCGTTCGGCCCGGGTGATCGCCCGGGCGAACAGGGTGTAGCCGAGCTTGCCCAGGCCGAGCGGATCGCGATGCAGCATCGCCTCCGAGCGCGCCGTGGGGTCGAAGACCGGCTGCCGGGTCACGCCGCGCCGGTCGATCAGCCGGCCGCCGCCCGGGTACAGGATGTCGCCCAGGTGGCCGTGCACATCGATGATGTCGTCCACGCTCCTTTCCTCGAAACCCTTACACACGTGTGCAGCGCGTGGCCGCCGCGCCCTCTTCAAGCCGGGGACGCCATGACGCCATCGAGCGCAAGCAGCGCGCACAGCTCGGCGTGCGAGGCGACGACGAAATCGGCATCCGGAAGGTCGCTCGCGTCGTCGTGCAGCTCGCGGATGCGCACCGACCGCATGCCGAGC
>JAOTUO010000447.1 GCA_029863845.1 Myxococcales bacterium | reverse complement strand
GGACGGGGCGTCCGCCCAGGTCCGCCAGCGTCTGCAGCAGCAGATCGCTGCGCGCCAGCCCCCCGTCCACCCGCAGCGCGCGCGCGTCGAGGCCGAGCGCCTCGCAGACGTCGACGCAGCGGTGCGCGATGCCCTCGATGGCGGCCCGGGCGATGTGCGCCGTCCCCGTGCCGCGCGTGACGCCGCCCAGCAGCCCCCGCACCTCGGGCTCGATGAAGGGCGTGCCCAGCCCCTGAAGAGCGGGCACGAACGCGACACCCTCTGCGGTCGCGACACGGCGGGCGACAGCGTCGAGGGCGGCGGCCTCCGGCAGGATCCCGAGCGCGACGAGCCAATCCACGACGGCGCCGGCCGTGATCACGCTGCCCTCGAGACAGAAGGCCTCGGGGCGCGCGCCCAGCCGCCACAGGACGAGGGGGAACACGCCGCGCGCGAGCTGGCCGCTCGGAGGGTCTGCGCCCTCGCGCCGTTCGCCGACGTGGACGTCGAGCATGGCGGCCGTTCCGAGTGTGAGCTTGGCGTCGCCCTGCGCGTACACGCCCTGGGCGAAGCTCGCCGCCTGCTGATCGCCCGCGCGCGCGGCCACGGGGATGGGCGCGCCGAGCAGCGCCGGCGGCGTCTCGCCGACGACCTCGCTGGTGGCTCGCAGCTCCGGCAGCATGCAGGCATCGATGCCGAAGACGTCGCAGGCCAGAGCGTTCCACTCGCCGCTGTCGAGGTCGTAGAGCCCCGAGCAGGAGGCCTGACCCGGATCGGTGACGTGCGCCGCGCCGCCGGTGAGACGGTCCGTGAGCCAGGCATCCGGGTGGCCGAGGCGCAGCCGGCCGGCCGCGGCCGCCGTTGCCACCGCGCCCTGGTTGCGCAGCTGCCACTCGAACTTCGTGGCGGTCGGCAGCGTGCTGATCGGAATGCCCAGCCGCTGGAGCTCCGCGACGCGCGGCGCGGCGCGGCGGTCCTGCCAACCGATGACGGGCGCGAGGGGCTCGCCGGAGTCGGCGTCCCACGCGACGGCAGCCGCCCGCTGCGTCACGACGCCGATCGCGGCGACGTCGCGGGCCTCGGCGCCGCCGGAGGCCAGGGCCTCGCGCAGCAGCTCCAGGCTGCGCGTCCACATCTCGCCGGGATCCTGCTCGATGTGGCCCGGCGCCGGGAAGCGCGCGCTGAGCGGATGGTAGGCCCGGGCGAGCACGTGTCCGTCGGCGCGCACGAGCAGGGCGCGCGCACCCGTCGTCCCGACGTCGAGCGCGAGCAGCAGCTCCCGGCTCACCGCGGCGCGTCGGCGCCGGAGTCGTCGGGAAGCAGCACGCCGGGGTTGAGCAGCCCGTCGGGGTCGAGGGCGCGCTTCACGCTGCGCAGCAGCGCGACGCCGGTGTCGCCGATCTCGCCTGCGAGCACGTCGCGCCGGACGCGGCCGATGCCGTGGTGATGGGCGATCCCGGCGCCGAGCTCGAGGACCGCGGCCATCGTTCGCCGCCAGCACTCCCGGTAGGTGTCGGCCATGTCCTCGCGCTTCTCGGGCCGCGCCACGAAGGTGATGTACAGGTTCGTGCCCGAACGGTAGCTGTGGCTCGAGTGTGCGCTGGCGACGAGGATGCCGGGGACCGCCTCCAGCGACTGCTTCGCGCGCCGGTAGAGCTCCGCCGCCCGGTTCCAGGTGCAGGCGACCTCGATCGTGTCGAGGATGATGCCCTTCTCGAGAAAGGGCCGGAAGCCGGGAACGTGGTTGCGCTCCGCGAGCCAGGTGTCGACGACCGGGGCCTCGACCGTCCCGCCTCCGCTCCGCCGGCAGATCGCCTCGACGCCGGCCGCCTCGGCTTCGACGCCCCGCTCGGGCCCCTCGTGCAGCATCAGCAGCAGGGCGCGTCCGTCCGGGCACGCGTGCGGAAACAGACGGCTCGTCTCGGCGGCGTCATAGAGCCGCACCACCGGCGGCCGCCAGCCCTCGCGCATCAGCAGGCGGATGGGTTCCAGACCGGCTTCGAGGTCTGCGTAGTGGAACGCCTGGCCGCACCGAGCCTCGGGCAGCGGGCGCAGCGAGAGCGTCACCTCGGTGACCACGCCCAGCGTTCCCTCGCTGCCGAGAAAGAGCTGGCGCAGGTCGGGCCCCGCCGAGGCGCGGGGCGTGCGGCGCGTGCGCAGCACGGCGCCGTCGGGCAGCACGACCTCGAGGTCGAGCAGCACGTCCTCGATGTTCCCGTAGCCCGTCGAGTACTGGCCCGCCGCGCGAGTCGCGACCCAGCCCCCCACCGTCGAGAGCTCGATCGACTGGGGCCAGT
>JAOTUO010000140.1 GCA_029863845.1 Myxococcales bacterium | reverse complement strand
CTCTTTCCCAGGAGCGCCCGGGCCACCGGCGACGTCACGGAGATCTTGCCGTCGGCGACGTCGGCCTCCTCCTCGCCCAGGATGGTGTAGGTGACCTCGTCGTCCGTGGCCGCGTCCACGAGCACCACGGTCGTTCCGAAGCGAACCTGACTCGCGTCTTGCCCCGTGGGGTCGATGATCTGGGCTCGTGCCAGCCTGTCGTCGAGGATGCGCACACGGCCCTCGATGTGGCTCTGCCGCTCCTTGGCGGCGTGGAACTCCGCATTCTCGGAGAGATCCCCATGGGAGCGAGCTTCCTCGATCTCCTTGACGATATTCGGGCGTTCCACCGTCCGCAGGCGCTTGACCTCGGCCTGGAGCTTCTCGTAGCCCGATCGGGTCATCGGAATGCGCTCGACCATGGCACCTACCCCGCCCGAAGGCCCACCCAGAGGCGTTACACTCGCCGAAAAGCGAAATCCGACGCCCGTTCTCTACGCGTTCGCCCTCTACGTCCGCGCGGGAGCCCTGGCGCCGGCAGGCTGAAAGCGTAACCGCCCCGGGGGAGCACTGTCAACGAGGCGTGTGGAGCGTCCCCGGGAGGAAACGATGGAGCGAGAGCGGGAAGGAGCGCCCCCGAGGCTCGACGGTCCGGGCCGCCGCCCCCCGGACCCCCGCCCGGGCGCGAGGCGCTCGTTCGTTCGGATCGCCCTCGTCTTCTACGCGCTGCTGTTCGGGGCCGCCGCGCTCTGGGCGACCCTCGCCGGGGATTCGCTCTTCTACGCGTCGGACGAGTCGGCGATCCGGGGTGTCGCCTGGCTGCGCGACGCCGGCGCCGGCGCGCTCGTGGCGGCGATCGCCATCTTCCTGTCACGCGAGCTCACGCGCCGTACGCGCTGGGGCGAGGATCTTGCGCGCGCTCTCGGCGCCCTGCTCGGTGAGCTGAGCTTCGGCGACTGCGTCTTGCTCGCGCTCGCCAGCGGCGTGGCGGAAGAGGCCTTTTTCCGAGGCGCTCTTCAGCCCCGGATCGGTCTCGTCGCCGCCAGCCTCGTCTTCGGCCTGGCCCATTTTGCCCCCCGCCGGGAGCTGGCTCCGTGGACGCTGTTCTCGATCGTGGCGGGATTCGCGCTCGGCGGGCTCTTCGCGGCCACCGGCAATCTGCTCGCCCCGATCGTGGCTCACGCCCTGATCAACGCCGTGAACATCCGGGCGCTGACACGCCCTTCTCTCTGAGGCCGGCTAGGGGCCGCCGTCGGCGCAGGCGATCGCGTCGATCTCCAGCTGGGCGCCGAGGGGGAGTGCGGCCACCTGGACCGTCGCACGGGCGGGCGGCGGCTCACCGGTGAGGTGCCGCGCGTAGACCGCATTGACGCGGGGAAAGAGGCTCAGATCGACGAGATAGACCGTCGTGCGCAGGACGCGTTGCAGTGACGTGCCGCCGGCCTCGAGCACCGCCGACAGGTTCGCCAGCGCACGTTCCGTCTGGGCTTCGATGTTCCCCTCCACCAGCGTATTGGTCCCCGGATCGAGGGGAATCTGTCCGGAGACGAACAGCAGGTCGCCGTGCCGCACCGCCTGGGAGTAGGGGCCGACCGGAGCCGGCGCCGCGCTGGTGCAGATTCCCTTCATTCCCTGAATCCGGCTTCGCCCGCCGTGGGGGCTCAGCCTTCGAAGCTCTCGCCGTCGCTCACCAGACGATCCTCGACGACGCGCAGCAGGTAGCCGAGGAGGAGAAGGTTCGGAAGGCGATTCAGCGCGTCGCCGCAGATCGCCTGCGACTCGCCGAAGTCCTGGGCGTAGGCCGCGAAGAACTTGAGCGTCTCCAGCGGAACGTTCCGGGCGAGCACCTCGTTGATCTGGTGCACCTCGAGGTCGTCGAAGACCTCGACGAGTTCCCAGGCGAGTTCTTCACGGGTGAGCGGGTCTGAGGATTCGATCGACGCCATGGCTTCGAACCGCCCCTGGTTGGCAGGATGCTGCGGGCACGAGTGATTGGCGCGGAAGCGCCATCACCTCGGCACGTTCGCGTGCATCCTGACAGCGCCCGGAAGTATTGTCAACGAAACGATCGGAGCCCGCTCCACCGTCGGGAAACACGTGTGCAGCTCTCGTTCATCCGCCGTGCAGCGCGTGGGGCCGGTCCGCCACAGCTCTCGCTTCCAGCGCCCAGCGGCGTGGACCCGCGGCGCCGGTATTCAACGGGAATCAGAGGCTACGCTGGGAAGTTGCCGATGAGATTCCGGTGGGCGGGTCGTGGCGAGGCCGCGGAGACTCCACGCGCTTCCCTTTGGAGTCGGGAATGACGACTTCGCCGGCCTCTTCGAAGACCGTGGCGCGTACGAAGATCGGTGCCTTGGCGCGCAGGGCGATGGCGATCGCGTCACTCGGGCGGGCGTCGATTTCGACGATCCTGCCCAAGGCCACGAGGTTCAGGATGGCGTAGTACGTCCCCTCCTGGAGCTTCGTGACGACCACCTTCGTGATCTCTCCGTCGAGTCCCTGAATGACGCGCTTCGCCAGGTCGTGGGTGTTCGGCCGGGGCGGGCGGTGCTGCTCCATTTCGGCCGTGATCGAGTGGGCCGCGTCCAACCCGATCCAGATCGGCAGCATGCGGGAGCCGCCTTCCTCTTCGAGCACCAGGACCGGCTCGTTGCGAGAGTCGAGGGCGACCATGCCGATCCGGACGGGCACATCGACGACGTCCGTCGTGTCTGCGTCACCGCAGCCGAAAGCGGCGATGACCAGAGGCAGCAGAAGCTTTCCGCGCTGCAGCATGGAATCGGGGACCCAGCGCCCATCCTACTCGTCGTCGAAGGCGGAGTCGAGTCGAACGGGCGACAGCGAGACGCCGCTGGGTGGTCGGGGCGACTGGATTCGAACCAGCGACCTCTTCGTCCCGAACGAAGCGCGCTACCAGACTGCGCCACGCCCCGAGTGATCCATCGGTCTCGCGATTCCGGCGGCGAGTATGCCGCCTTCGCGGCAGCGGCGCTACGCGTCGCTTGCTTTGCGCCGGAGGGAGGCGATGGCTGCTGCGTAGTCGGGGGCGCCGAAGACGGCCGTTCCCGCCACGAATACGTCGGCGCCGGCGCCTGCGGCGCGCTCGATGGTGCCCTCGCGGATGCCCCCGTCCACCTCGAGAACGACCTCGAGTCCGCGGTCGTCGATCCAGCCGCGCAGGGTCTCGATCTTGGCCAGCATGCCTTCGATGAACTTCTGGCCTGCGAAGCCGGGGTTGACGGTCATCACCAGCACCTGGTCCGCGTCGGCGAGCACGGTCTCGACGGCGGTTGCGGGTGTGGCGGGGTTCAGCGCCACCGAGGCCCGCGCGCCGCTCTCCCGGATCTGTTCGAGAGTGCGGTGAAGGTGCGGACACGCCTCCACGTGTACGGACACGGTGGACGCTCCGGCCTTGACGAAATCCGTGACGTAGCGTTCCGGCTTCTCGATCATCAGGTGGACGTCGAGCGGTAGATCGGTGCTTCGGCGCACGGCTTCGACGACGATCGGCCCGATCGTGAGGTTCGGGACGAACTCGCCGTCCATCACGTCGACGTGGATCCAGTCGGCGCCCGCCTCTTCCACCCGGCACAGCTCCTCGTGGAGCCTGCCGAAATCCGCCGATAGGATCGACGGCGCGATGCGCGGCCTGCGGCCTTGCGCGGGGCTCACGAGCGGCGCTCGAGGCGGGCGGCGAAGAAGCCGTCCGTGTCGTGACGGTGGGGCAGGCAGCGCATGTAGCCGTCGGGTCCCACGACGGTGCGCACTTCGGGAGGCAGCGCGCCGGCAGGGGCCCGTACGTAGTCTCCGGTGTCGTCGAGAAACGCCTGCACCACCGCCTCGTTTTCCTCGGGAAGAATCGTGCAGACACTGTAGACCAGTACACCGCCCGGCCTCAAGACGTCGGCGGCATTCTTGAGGATCGCGAGCTGCACTTCGGCGAGTCGCGCAGGGTCGTCGGCGCCGATGCGCCAACGCGCGTCCGCGTTGCGCCGCAGCGCGCCCAGACCCGAACAGGGCGCGTCCACGAGCACGCGGTCGAACGCCGCGGCGCCTGGCGACCCGTCGAAGGGCAGCGTTGCGTCCCGTTCCTCGGTGCGGATCGTGCCGAGACCCAGGCGGCGCGCCGCGCGCTGGACCAGGTTGAGCCTGCGCGGGTGGCGATCGACGGCGACGACGCGGCCCTGGTCGCCCAGGCGTTCGGCGATCGCCGTCGTCTTTCCGCCCGGCGCCGCGCACGCGTCGAGCACGCGCTCCCCCGCCTGGGGGTCGAGCAGCGACACCACCAGCTGCGACGCTTCGTCTTGCACCGTGAAGCGCCCCGCGAGAAACGATGGGTCGAGGGCGGGATGGCCCCTGCGACCGAGGATGATGCCGTCGACCGCGAGCCGACAGCGCGTCGCCTCGGGAAAACGGCTGCGCACGTCGGCCAGCAGATCCTCGACGCCGACCCGGCGGCGGTTCGTCCGCACCGTTAGCGGGGGCGGGTCGTTCGAGGCTCGGGCGAGGGCCGCCGCCTCCGCGGCGCCGAACTGCTCGATCCAGCGCTCGGCGATCCACCGCGGCAGGGAGAGGTCGTGAACGAGGTGTCCGACCGGATCGAGCTCGAGCGTCGGCAACGCGATCGTGTCGCGTTCGGCCGCGAGGCGTCGCAGCACGGCGTTGACCAGGCCCGTGGCGCGCTCCGCGCCCGCCGCGCGCGCGCAGCGAACCGATTCATCCACCGCCGCCGTCGCTGGCACGCGATCGGAGAAGAGAAGCTGGTAGGCGCCGAGGCGCAACGCCGTCGCGACGAGGGGCTCGAGCTTGTCGAAGTCGCGGTCGAGCAGGTGGCTGAGGTAGAAGTCGATGCGCCCGCGCCATCTCAGCGTTCCGTAGACGAGCTCCGTGGCGAAGGCGCGGTCTCGAGCTGTGAGCTGGCTGCGGCCGAGGCTCGCGTTCAGCAGCAGGTCGGCGTAGGCGCCCGAGCGCGTGACCCGCTCCAGGACGCGGAGCGCGAGCAGTCGCGCCCGCGTCGGCGCCGAAGCGTGCCGCCGCGCACCGGCGCGCTGCACGCTGGGGCGACCGCGGTTCGGTCGCACACCGGCTCCCCTGGCACCCCGCGCCGTCACACTCGACACTCTCCTGTGGCGATCGATGGCACGGCAGCGCCGCGCGGGTCTTGATGGACGAACCCGTGAACGGCCCGGATCTTCGTTTGCAACCGACTCGAACCTCTCGGCCGGAGTCTAGCGCGCCTCGCCGAGCGGTGCGCCGTCGGGAATCGGCCGTCCGCGCAGGTAGTCCTCGACGTCGAGAACGCGCGCGCCGGGCCGCTGGATCCGCAGCGGGACCAGCCAACCGTCGCCGGTGGCGACGCGCAGCGGCGTGTTCGGCGCGCAGCGCACGCGTCCGGGAGGACGATCGGTCGGACCGGGCTCCGCGCGCGCGGCGAGGATGCGCACGACGTCGTCCCCCTGCTTGGTGAAGGCGCCGGGAGTCGGGGCCATCGCGCGAATGCGGCGCGCGAGGGCGCTGGCCGAGTCGCTCCAGTCGAGGCACGCGTCGTCGCGCTCGATCTTCGGGGCAAAGGTTGCTTGCGTGGGGTCCTGGGGATTCCAGGCGACGCGGCCCTCCGCGATCCGGTCGACGGTCTCGGCGATCGCCTCGGCGGCGAGGTCCGCCAGCCGGGCCGCGAGCGCGCCCGCCGTCTCGTCGGTTCCGATCTCGATCTCGCGAGCGAGGGCCACCGCTCCGGCGTCCATCTCCCGCTCCACCCGCATGACGGAGACCCCCGTGGCGCGCTCGCCGGCGAGGATGGCCCGCTCGATCGGTGCGGCGCCCCGGAAGCGGGGCAGGAGGCTGGCGTGGCCATTGATGAGGTAGCCCAGGGAGGGCGCCTCGCGGACGGACTTCGGGAGGAACTGCCCGAACGCGACCACCACGCCCAGGTCCACCCGCGCGCGCCGGAGCGCGTCGACGACTTCGAGCTCGCCGACGCTCTCCGGTCGCAGCAGGGCGATTCCTTCCCGGAGCGCGACCTCGGCCACGGGGGACGCGCTGCGCGTGCGCCCCCGCCCTCGCGGCCGGTCGGGTTGACTCACGATCAACACGACGGGGTGTCTTCCGCGCAGCAGTCGCTCGAGCGTCGGAATCGAGAACACCGGTGTTCCGAAGAACGCGAGGCGCACGCGGCGCGCCGTCAGCGGAGCGTCCGGCCTCAGGCCGGCGTGGCCGAGCCGGCCTCTTCGAGCTCGCGGCGCAGCTGCTTCTTTCGCTTCTGCACGTAGAGGTTTCGCTTGAGGCGGCTGATGCGGTCGATGAACAGGATGCCGTCGAGGTGGTCGACCTCGTGTTGGAAGCACACGGCCTGCAAGTCGCTGGCGTCGATGCTGAGCTCGTTGCCGTCGAGATCCTGCGCCCGCAGGCGGATGCGCTCCGCGCGCTCGACCTCGGCCTCGCAGTCCGGCACCGACAGGCAGCCCTCGGTCCAGACGATCCGCCCCTCGGGGTCGTGGACCTCCGGGTTCACCAGCACGAGCGGGTTGCGCTCGGTGTCCTCTCGGGTCCACTCCGTGTCGACGACGATCAGGCGCACGGCCTCTCCGACCTGCGGAGCGGCCAGGCCGATGCCGGGCTCGTCGTACATGATCTCGAGCAGGTCGTCGGCGAGAGCGCGGATCTCATCCGTCACTTCCGCGATGGGCCGAGACACCGTTCGCAGACGCTTGTCGGGGAACTTCAGAACTTCCCGGAGGGCCATGGGCGTCCGTAGGTGATCGATGCGCTGCTGGAGACGCAGCGGGCATTTCGAGAACGACCCGGAATTTCATAGCATGTTCGTCGGATTGGTGTCCACGCTGGCCCGGACGCCGCGTGGCAATCGGCGCGTGGCTGCGACCAGGGTCTCCGCGGCCCGGCGCACCGCCTTCTCGTCAGCGCCCTTGACGAGCAGATGATAGCGGTATCGGCCGCGCAGCCGCGCCAGGGGCGCGGCCGCCGGACCGAGCACCTCGAAGCCCGCGCCGGGCTCGAGCGAACGCGCCAGGCCCTCGGCGGTGGAACGGGCCTCCGCCTCCTCCCTCGACGACACGAGGGCCTGGACGAGACGCCCGAAGGGCGGATAGCCCAGGGCGCTCCGATGTCCAAGCTCCTCCAGGTAGAAGCCCTCGAAATCGTGCGCGACCACGGGGCGGATCGCGTAGTGGTCGGGCATGAAGGTCTGGACGATCACGCGCCCGGGCGCCGCATCGCGCCCCGCGCGGCCGGCGACCTGGGTGAGCAGCTGAAAGGTACGCTCCGCCGCGCGGAAGTCCGGAATGTGCAGGCCGCTCTCGGCCAGGACGGCGCCGACGAGGCGGACGCCGGGGTAGTCGTGGCCCTTGGCGACGATCTGCGTTCCGACCAGCACGTCGATCCGCCCGCGACGCACGTCGCGCAGGACCTCCTCGACGAATCCGCGCCGACGCGCTGTGTCGCGATCGAGCCGGGCGATCCGGGCTTCCGGGAAATGGATGCGGACCGCTTCCTCGACGCGCTGGGTGCCCACGCCGAGCAGTGCGGTGTCGGGAGCGCCGCACTGCGAACAGAGCTCCGGGGGGGCCGTCGCGTGGTCGCAGTAGTGGCAGCGGAGCCGCTGTTCCGGCGCGTGATAGACGAGTGCGATGTCGCAGTGGGGGCAGCGCTCGGCGGAGCCGCAGCCGTAGCAGAGGATCTGGGTGGAGAAGCCGCGGCGGTTGAGGAAGAGGATCGCCTGGCCGCCCTCGGCGAGCGTGTCGGCCATCGCCCGGCGCAGCTCGCGGGAAAGGATCGTCCGCTCGCCGCGGGCGGCGAGCTGTTTCGCTCGACCGAGGTCGACGATCGACACCGCCGGCATCGGGCGCGCTCCGATCCGGTCGGGGAGGACGACGCGGCGAATACTCCCGCGGTCCGCGGCGAAACGCGTCTCGAGCGAGGGCGTTGCGGATCCCAGAACGATGGGGCAGCGAGCGGAGGCGGCTCGGCGCGCGGCCAGCGAGTGCGCGTGGTAGCGGAACCCCTCGTCGTTCTTGTACGCGGTGTCGTGCTCCTCGTCGATCACGATCATGCCGAGGTTCTCCAGCGGCGCGAAGAGCGCGGATCGCGCGCCCAGGGCGATGGGCGTCGAGCCGTCGCGCAGGCGTCGCCACTGCTCGAGGCGATCGCGCGGACGCAACCCACTGTGGAGGACGGCTACGTTGTCGCCGAAGCGTTCGCGCAGTCGCGACACCATCTGGTGCGTGAGCGTGATCTCGGGGACGAGCAGGAGAGCCTGGCGGCCTCCGCCCAGGGCCTCAGCCGCCGCGCGCAGGTAGATCTCGGTCTTGCCACTCCCGGTGACGCCGTGCAGGAGAAAGCTCTCGAAGCGACGCTCCCGCACCGCGGCTGCGATCGGGTCGAGAGCGGCTCGCTGGTGAGGCGTGAGCACGAGATCTCCCGAGCGCTCGACGTCGACCGGCGGCGCGGCGCGGGGCAGGGGGCGCTCCGATGCGGTCACGAGACCGCGCGCGACGAGCGCCCGAAGGGGGGCGGAGGCCCTGGGAAAGTCGCGCTCGAGGGCGGCGGCTGGCGCGGGGCCCCTGCGCGCGATGTACCGCAGGATCGCGGCCTGTCGTGGGGCGCGGGCGAGCTGTTCGCGCACCGCCGCCTCGACATCGACGCCTGGCGCGAGCTCCACCACACGAACCGTGGCGGGCCGCCCGACGCCTCCTCGCTCGAGCCCTCGCCGAGCCACCAGACCGTCGCGCTCGAGCTCGGGCAGCGGCGCCTGCGGCACGCGCCGGCGCAGGTCGGCCGCGCTGCGCGGGCGCGCGGCCAGCGCCTGCAGGGCCGCCATGGCGGGGCCGCGCGCCGCTCGGCTGCGGAGCGCCTCGAGGCCGCGCGGAGTGATCCCGAATCCGGAGACCCGCCGCGGGGCCGAGCCCGCAGGCACGGCCGTCGCCAGGGCGATCCCGATCGGGCAGAGGACCTCAGCAGCCGCCTCGCGTAGGATGGCGAGCATCGACATCGACAGCACCGGCTCGGGGTCGATCACCTTCTCGAGCGGGAGCCGGCGCGCGCGCGCGCCCTCTCCGCGCTCTACGATCATGCCCGTGAGCCGGCGCGCGCCGAAGCTGACGTGGGCGCGGCAGCCGGGCTCCGCCGCCGTCGCGAGTTCGGCGGGCACTGCGTAATCGAACAGCGCGTCGACGGGAACGGGCAGCGCGATGCGCACACTGCCGGCGGCGCTCGGCGCGAACAGGGGGTCGGCCATGGGCGGATGGTATGCGGCTCACCCCGACTGTGCCTGCGGGGCGGGCGGGCGCGTCGCGTGAAACGGCGTCGCTCTTCCCGGGTCGAGGTGCAGGTGGGGCGGCGGGGCCGGGCGCTGCGCGTGGACGGGACCTTCGCCTCGTGGTACGCGCCGGAGAGCGTCACCACCGGGTCCGTATGGGACGCGCTGGCGGCACCGTTGTTGCTGCTGCCGCCCGCTCGCCGCCGCTCCGTGCTCGTCCTCGGGCTCGGCGCCGGAAGCGTCGCGCGGGTCGTTCGCGCGCTGGCCCCGGGGGCCCTGATTGTCGGCGTCGAACGCGACCGCGAGGTGCTGCGGGCGGCGCGACGCTGGTTCGACCTCGACGGCCTCGGGCTCGAGGTCGTCGAGGCGGACGCGCTCGCGTTCCTGAGGCGATCCCGTCGCCGCTTCGACGCGATCCTCGAGGACGTCTTCGTGGGGAGCGGACGGGCGGTGCACAAGCCGGACTGGCTTCCCGTGCCGGGTCTCGAGCTCGCCGCCCGCCGCCTCGCGCAGAGGGGCGTTCTGGTCAGCAATGCCCTCGACGAGGCCCCGGCGGTGGCGCGGGAGATGCGGCGCCGTTTTCCGGTCACACTGGGCATCGAGGTGGCGGACTACGACAACCGCGTCCTGGTCGGCGCGAGCCGGGGAAACGGCGCGCGCGCGCTCCGCGCCGCGGTGGGACGCAACGCGATTCTGGCCGCGACGCTCCGGCGGCTCTCCTTCCGGACGCTCTGCCCCGCCGGTGGCGGTCAGCGGCGGTCTTCCGCGAGAAACTGAAGGACGGCGTGGTTGAAGTGCTCGGCCGACTCGGCCATGACCAGGTGCGCGCCGTAGGCGATCGTCACGAGCGCCGCGTTCGGGATCTCGTCGGCGA
>JAOTUO010000446.1 GCA_029863845.1 Myxococcales bacterium | reverse complement strand
GCAGCTGCGCCCGCAGGCGCTGCCGGAGCCGGCCCCCGCCGACGAGAACGCCGCCGTATCGGAGCGCGTCGTTCCCGTCGCCGTGCGCTGAGCGGCGGTCGCAGCGGCTCGCTCTCCGTCGAGCACGCAGGAGAACTCAGGGGCGACGACACGGGCGCAAGTGGTAGAGTTCCCGGGCGGGGAGACGGAGGGAGCCAGCGGATGCTCGACATTCGGCAGATCGGGATTGCGACCGCCATCGGCGGGTTCCTGCTGGCCGGCTGCGCCTCGGACATCGAGCTGGGGGTCTCCTACGACCCGTTGACCGTCTTTCCGGCGCAGGCCACGTACGCGTGGGACGAGGGGGCCAACTCGCTTCCGATGGACGATCGGATCCAGGCGCTGAATCTGGACCCCCTCATCAAGCAGGTGGTGGACAGCGAGTTTGCCACGAAGGGCTACCGGCCGGTCCGCGCGGGAGAGCCGCGGAATTTCCTGCTCTCCTATCAGCTGGGTGTCGCCACGCGCGTTGGGCCCGAGGAATCGTTCGCGATCGGGAGCCTCCATCTGGATCTCAATGGCGCGGCCTCCGGGCGGCGCGTCTGGGTGGGGTTTGCCCGGACGCAGGTCGACCTGTCCCGCAGCGAGCAGGAGCGGGCCGAGCGGTTCCGCGAGACGGTCCGCCAGATGCTCGAGAAGTTCCCGCCGGGCCAGCGCGACTGAATCCGCGTCGGCTAGCGGTGGTCCGGCCGGCGCGCGGTGAAGGCGAAGAAGCTCTCGACGGAAACCAACCGTTTCGCGCGGACGTCCTCGAAGCCGGCCTCCCGCAGCTGGTCGCAGAGCTGTTCGGGGTCCGGGAGCGCACCGCAGCCCTCGGTGTTCACGGCCCAGAGGTTCAGGATCCCCATGCCGACGCCGCCCCCCTGGCAGCCGGAGGTGAGCAGGAGGGTGCCGCCTGGCGCGAGGTGGTCCCGGAGCCTCTGCGCGAGCGCGACCCGCTCCTCCACGGGGAAGTAGTAGATATTCTGGTGCAGCGTGGCGAGGTCGAAGGGGGTCTCCGAGGCGAAGCTCCGCACGTCCCCGGTCCGGATGTCCACGCGCCGGGAGAGGCCCCACTCGGTGATGTTCTTCCGGGCGAAATCCGCGACGTCGGGCTGGAGGTCAAGGCCGACGGCGTGGAGGGCGGGGTTGCGTTCGCAGGCGAAGCGGATGTACGCGCCGGAGCCGCAGCCGACTTCGAGGAGCCGGAACTCCCCGCCGCTCGGCAGGAGATCCGACAGGACGTCCCGGATCATCGCCTCGCTGATGCGGGACGAGCGCGCCACCAGCTCGCCGTAGGCCGGATCGAGATCGAACTTGCGGCCGGCGCGCAGCCGCTCGGGAGTCCGGGTGATGATCTCGTGGTGGACGGTGGCGATCTCCATCACGAGCGCGCGGTACGGGTCGTGCCTCTCCCGGGCGAGGCTCCGGGAGAGGCGACCCCGAAGCGTGTAGCTATCCCCTTCGCGGCCCAGCTCACCGAGCTTCACACCCAGCTCCAGCCACGACTCGAGCCCCGCCCGGTCGCAGGCCGGCCCCAGCCGTCGCACGAGCTCCGACGACGAGCACGGCCCGGCGGCGAGCGCGTCCAGGATCCCCTCTTTGCTGGCGGCGGCGACGAAGCAGAGCCGGTAGAAGGGCTGCATGGCCCGGAACAGCCGGAAGGCGAGCGCGACCTCGCCGCGCAGCAGCAGCCTCGCCCAGGTGCTCACTCTCATCTCTTCCCCCTGTGGAGCGACCGTCGGCCAACGGGGGCCGCCGAGTCACCGCGTGGGTCGTCGCTAGCGCCCGAGCTCCGGCGGATCCGGCCTTGGAATCCGAAGCGCCGCCGGCGGCAGCGGTGGCAGGGGCCCGCTGCGCCCGAGCTGATACCAGTAGGCGGTGCTGGAGTAGTCGTTGGCCAACGCGTTGTCGTGGCCCGTCTCGATGCTCACGCGGATCGACTCCTCGAATGCAATCGGATCTTCGATGTGGAAGCGATACAGCGAGTTCTTTCCGCCCCACGGCCAGGCCTCGTTCCCGCTGTAGACGGTGATGCCGTGGTAGGGTGCGGAGTACTCCTGGGTCGGGCAGAAGGCGGTGTTGAAGTAGTCCTCCGTGCCGGTCCCGTGCAGGCGAGGGGGCCATGACTCCCCGTCGACGACGATCATGTCGTCGCCCTCGCCGTACCAGTCGTTCACCTGGCGTTCGAAGACGTCGACGTTGAGGTTGCAGCCCACGTAGTGACCGCGGCCTCGAGTGTCGAGGATCACGTAATTGCGTTCGCCCGTCAGGTTCGACTCGTCCCA
>JAOTUO010000445.1 GCA_029863845.1 Myxococcales bacterium | reverse complement strand
GATCCGGACCCTCCGATTACTGCGCATCTTCCGGATCTTCAAGCTCACCCGCTACCTGTTCGAGGCCAACGTGCTCGTCATCGCGCTGCGAGGCAGCGCGCCCAAAGTGGTCGTCTTCCTCGGCAGCGTGCTGGTGCTCTCGGTGATCATGGGGACGTCCGTGTACATCGTCGAGGGCAAGGCGGCCGGATTCACGAGCATCCCGCGCAGCTGGTACTGGGCCATCGTCACGATGACGACGGTCGGCTACGGGGACATCGCATCCCAGACGGTGCTGGGGCAGGTGATCGCGGCTGTGGTGATGATCATGGGCTACAGCATCATCGCCGTGCCGACGGGCATCGTCTCGGCCGAGCTGGTGCACGCGGCGCGTCGGCCGGTGACGACGCGCAGCTGCCCGCACTGCTTGAGCGAGGGACACCTGGCAGACGCCCGCTTCTGCAGGGATTGCGGGACGCCGCTGGCCGCGAATCCGACCTAGGCCTCGCCCTTGACCGTGAGCACCGAGCAGGGCGCGATCCGCAGCGTCCGCTCCGCCACGCTTCCCAGCACGATGTGCTTGAGCCCCGTGTGGCCTCGCGTCCCCATGACGATCAGGTCGGCTCCGAGCTCCTGCGCCGTGTCGGCGATGGCAGGTGCCGCGGGCACCTCGCGCAGATGGGATGTTCCCCCGACCCCCGCCTCCGCGACCCGGGCGGCGGCGGCGGCGAGCTTCTGCGCAGCGGCGTTGCGTGCCTCGTTCAGGTAGCTGTCGGGAACCGCCACCTCGTAGGGCGTCATGAGCGGAATCGGCAGGTCGAAGGCGTGGATCACGTCCAGCGTCGCACCAAAGGTCTTGGCCAGGTCGATCGCCGTCTGGAGGGCGTGATCGGAATGCGCCGAAAAATCGACGGCCACCAGGATCTTTCGAATGGGCTGCATGAGCCTTTCCTCCTCGATCTCTTGAAAGGCGGCATCCAGGGTACCAGACACGGGGTTCCGGACCGTGCTGGGCGCCGGCACGGCCTCCCACAGCCGCACGGCGTCAACGGCCCCGGGTCCTCGCGCTGCACGCCGCCCCCCGGCCCCGGACGACGAGCCTCCCGAACCGGTTCGGGCCGGAGCGGCGCCTGCTCGAGATCTGCGCGAATGTTCCGCCATCCATGAGCGAGGAAGCCGGTGTTCCCCTCTCGTACCGCGCCGACCCCGAGCGCGACCGCCGGGTTCGCCGGGTGCTCGGGATCGAGGGCTTCGCGAATCTCTGCGTTCTAGCGGCCAAGACCGTCGTCGGGACCGCCACCGGATCGAGCGCCGTGCTCGCCGACGCCGTGCACTCGTTCGCGGATCTGGCCAACAACGGTCTGGCGCTGCTGGCCCTGCACCTGGCGGGTGCGCCTCCCGACCGCGAGCACCCCTACGGACACCGCAAGTACGAGACCTTGGCCGTCTTCGCGCTGGCCACGCTCCTCGCCGTGCTCGCCGTCGAGATCGCGCTGCACGCGCTGGAACGCGGGGACCGCAGCGTGATTCGACACGGTTGGAGCCTCGGGCTGATGCTCGGCGTGCTCGCCGTCAACATCGTTGTGTCGGTGTGGGAGTCGGGTTGTGCGCGCCGCCTCGACTCCGACATCCTGCGAGCCGACGCCCGTCATACCTTCTCCGACGTGCTCATGACGGTTGCGGTCATCATCGGCTGGCAGCTCGCGGCGCGCGGCTACTACTGGCTCGACGCGGCCTTCACGCTCGGCGTCGCCGCCGTGATCCTCGTCCTCGCCTTCGGCCTCTTCCGCCGCGCGATCCCGGTGCTCGTCGACCGGATTGCGACCGATCCGGAGCATGTCACCGCCGTCGTGCAGTCGGTTCCCGGGGTGCGGGACACCCGTCGCGTCCGCTCGCACGTCTCCGGCCAGGGAATGAGGATCGACGTGGTCGTCGCCGTGGATCCGCAGCTGTCCACGGCGGCCTCGCACGGCATCGCCGACGACATCGAACGGACGCTGAGGGAGCGCTTCTCCACGCCGGACGTGACCGTCCATGTCGAGCCGGAGAGCTGATCGCTGCGCCGGGCACGCGGAACGGGGCGGATCCGACCCTGCGGAAGGGAGAGTCCCGCCATGAGAACGCTCGTCGCGCTCGGCCTCGCACTCTGGGTCGCCCTGGTCCTCGTCCCCGTCGCGCCGTCTTCGGCCGACGACCAGACCTCGGTGACGATGGACGGGATCTTCGAGACGCGGACCTTCTGGCTCTCGGAGACGGAATTCTTTCTGGAGGCCGCCAATCCCGAGGATGAGAAAGCGCGGCTGGAGGCGCTGCGAGAGCTGATCGACCG
>JAOTUO010000444.1 GCA_029863845.1 Myxococcales bacterium | reverse complement strand
ACGACAACTGCAACTCCCTGCACACCAACGCCTACGACGAGGCGATCACCACCCCGACCGAGGAGAGCGTGCGGCGGGCGCTCGCCATCCAGCTCATCATCAACAAGGAGCTGGGTCTCAACACCAACGAGAACCCCCTCCAGGGCTCCTTCATCGTCGAAGAGCTCACCGAACTCGTCGAGCAGGCCGTCCTCGCCGAGTTCCGCCGCATCTCCGAGCGCGGCGGCGTGCTGGGCGCCATGGAGCGCATGTACCAGCGCACCCGGATCCAGGAGGAGTCGCTCCTCTACGAGACCCGCAAGCACTCCGGCGAGCTGCCGATCGTCGGCGTCAACACCTTCCTCGGCGACGAGGGCTCGCCCACCGTCGTCCCCGCGGAGGTCATCCGCGCCACCGAGGACGAGAAGGACTACGCCATCGCCTCCCTGCGCGCCTTCCAGCAGCGCAACGCCGACCACAGCCCCACCGCCCTCGCCGACCTCCAACGCGTCGCCCTCGAGCACGGCAACCTCTTCGCTTCTCTCATGGAAGTCTCCAAGCTCTGCAGCCTCGGCCAGATCTCGGGAGCGCTCTACGGCGTGGGGGGGCGGTACCGGCGGAACATGTAGCGCTCCGGCCGGGCTCGTGAACGGGAAGCGTCGTCACGCGCGACCGCCCTGCGACTCGCGAAGCTCTTCGGCATGTCCGCGGGGTGCTCGATGAACCTTCGACTCCGTTGGGATCTGCCAGGCGCGGAGGTCCGAGGAAGGCGCCCTCAAAACGATCCGGCAGCTCGCGGACGCCGCTGGCGCGTAGCCTCCGCTCGAGGGGCCACTGGCAGCACTCAGGAGAGATCCCGGTGAATCGAAAGAGTCTCCACGCGGCGATCTTCGTCCTCTTCGCATCCGCCCTCGCCCAAGGGGCCTGCGTCCACTACGGCCCGTGGGGTGAACCAGCTCGCGATTCGTTGCCCTGGTCCGCGCCAGGGCAACAGATGTACCAGCGTTGCCGCGCTCAGAGCCCGGGATTCGCCATGGTCGCTGACCCGACTTCGGACTGTCGAGAGTTCACGCATTCAGACCAGGGACTTTCCCTCGACGAAGTCGGTCGGGTGCTCCAGAAGTACATTGTCGAGCATGCTCTCCCAGGGTTCAGGATCGACAAGAACGCGGCAGCATTCGAAACCGGATCTCGCGCGACGCCGATCATCGTTGCGTCCGTCCGCCCGGCGATCGCGATCGTGCCCGATTCCCTCGGTTGGCGGGACCTGAGGGGCCACCCCTCGGCGAACATGGCCAAAGCCCATGCCCTGGCCTTCTTCACCACTACCTTTCCGTGTCCCTCCTCACTGGCCTGGTTCTCTCCAGATCTCGGCACCCGTCCAACGGAGGCAGTGTTCTCGGACGACACCGCGACGATCTCCTGGCAAGGGGAGGAATTGATCATCCATCGGGTCGCCGGCACCTGCAGCACATCCCGCGAGGAGCGAGGCTGACCCGAAGGTCGTGGCCGGCGAGCCGGCAAGCTCAGAATCCGCTCGAGGACCTCTGGCACACGGCCCCGCGGAGCGAGCGGGTGTTCGAGCCGAGCTCCGTCGGCCACCTGCCTCCGGTCGCCCGGCGGTACCTGGGGCACGCCCTCGCTCCCGGCGCCAGGCTCGGTACCTGCGCGCGGCTGACGATGACCGGCACGATCAAGCTCGCCTCGGGCTGGTGCGGATTCGAGGCCGTGCAGGTGCTGCGCTGGGACCGCGGCTTCGTGTGGGCGGCAAGGGCGAAGGTCCGTGGCCTTCCCGTGACCGGCTTCGATCGGCTCGTGGACGGCGCCGCGGCCATGCGCTGGAAGCTGCTCGGGCTCTTCCCGCTCGTGCAGGCCGAGGGCGCGGAGATCGCGCGCGCGGCCGCGGGACGGCTCCACGCCGAAGCCATCTGGCTCCCCGCGGCGCTGCTCGACCCCGAGGTCGCCTGGACGGACCGCGGGGACGACCGCACCGTCGCGAAGTTCGAGGCCCACGGCGAGCCCTCGGAGCTCGCCCTCGGAATCTCCTCCACGGGCGCGGTCGCGAGCTGCTCCCTGCTGCGCTGGGGCGACCTCGGCACGGGCGAGTTCGCCTACCACCCGTTCGGCGGCACCGCCGACCAGGAACGGACCTTCGCCGGAACCACCATCCCCGTCCGCCTCCGCGTCGGCTGGCGGTTCGGCACCCCGGCCTTCGAGACCGAAGGCGAGTTCTTTCGCTGCACCGTGAACACGGTCGAGTTCCGTTAGGGCCGGCTGCGCGAGGACCCGGATGACGTCAACCGGGCTCAAGTCTGGGCAACTCGAGGGTACAGAGCGAAAGGC
>JAOTUO010000139.1 GCA_029863845.1 Myxococcales bacterium | reverse complement strand
CCGCCACCGAGCCCGAAATCGGAGGGGAGTGAGCGCCGAGGCCCCCGCGCATCTCAGATCTCCAGGAGCGGGCCCAGGAAGGCCCGGAACTTGAGGCGCGTCTCGTTCAGCTCGGCCTCCGGCTCGGAGCCGTCGACGATTCCGGCCCCGGCAAACAGGCGAGCTTCGCGGTTCCGCAGCAGCGCACAGCGCAGCGCCACGGCGAATTCGCCGTCGCCGGTCGCGTCGATCCAGCCCACGGGGCCGGCGTACCAGCCGCGCTCCAGCCCCTCGTGTCGAGCGATCCAGGCCAGGGCCGCCGCGCTCGGGGCGCCCCCCACGGCGGGCGTTGGATGCAGGCGCTCGACGAGTCGCAGCACCGAATGCTCGCCTCGCAGGACACCGCGGACGGGCGTCTCGAGGTGCTGGATGCTTTCGAGCTTCTGGAGCCTCGGGGACTCCGGCGAGCGGAGCGCGGTGCAGACGCCCGCGAGAGCTTCCCGTACGCCGCGGACGACGATGGCGTGCTCGGCCTGCTCTTTCTTGCTCTCACGCAGCGCGCGCGCCAGCCGAGCGTCCTCTTCCGGGTTGCGACCGCGCGGCGCAGAGCCGGCCACGGCTGCGGCCTCGACGAGACCGGCGTGCAGGCGGACCAGCCGCTCGGGCGTCGCACCCACGAAGGCCCCCCCGCCGCACCGGACGACGGCGAAGGTCGTCGACGAGGGATAAGTCCGCCGCAGCCGATCGACCACGTCGGCCTCGCGGAAGGCGTCCGAGTGGTGAAGACGAACGGAGCGTGCGACCACGACCTTCTCGAACTCGCCACGGCGGATCGCCGCGAGCGCATTCTCGACGAGCGCGTGGAAATGCGCGTGGGGCCCGTCGGCGCTCGCGAAGAAGCGCGGCGCGGGCTTCGGAGCCGCACCCGGGGCCGCGGCCGTCGTCGGGACCGGGCCGCCGAGGAGGTTTCGAAGCTCTCGCTCCCGGGCCGCGCGACCGCCGCTCGGGCCTGCGAACGTGACCCAGGCGCGATCGCCCCGGCGCGCGACCAGGATCCGCGGGAGGACCAGACGCCCCGGCGGGAAGCCGCGCCAGGCGGTCCCGGGAGCCCGTTCCTGGCCGAAGGCGAAGCCTCCGACCAGCAGGGGCCCACCGTCGGGCGGCGCCGCGTCGCCGTGGACGGCGAGCTCCGCGAAGAGCTCGCGGGCCGCCGCTTCGGCCTCGGCGAAGCGGTCGCACCCCGACACCGAAAAGTGTCTAGCGATGCCGATTCCGACGACCGAGGTCTGCGCGGCGGGCTGCTCCCAGACGAAGACCTCGTCCGACGCGGCGCGGTCCAGCAGCGTCGCCGTATCCGGCACCGCGTCTCCGGGCACTGCGATCCGGATCGCCTCCAGGCGGTTCGAGGGGGTGGCGGTCATCGGATCAGCGTCGCATCCCCAGGAGGATCTGGGCCGTGCCCAACAGGAGGGGGCGCCGGCGGACCCCGGTGAAGCCGGCGCGCGCCAGCGCGGCGATCAGTTCGTCCGTCGCCGGGAGATAGGAGGTCGAGCGGGGCAGGTAGCGGTAGGCGTCGCGATCTGACAGCAAGCCCCCCACCCACGGAACCACGCGGTCGAAGTACAGGGAATGCAGCCGGCGCAGCTGCGAGCTCGTGGGTCGGTCGACCTCGAGCAGGGCGATCCTGCCCTGCGGCACCAGCACCCGCGCCATCTCCGCGAAGATTGCCGGCAGCGAGACGAAGTTGCGCAGCGCGAAGCCGCACACGACGATGTCGACGCTGTGGTCGGGAAGCGGAAGTTGCTCGGCGTCCGCCTGCAGCCAATCCGCCTCGATCCCCCGTCGCCGCGCCTCGCGAAGCATGACGCCCGCGAAGTCGACGCCGAGCACCCGCGCGCCCCGCCGCCGGGCGAGCGCGCCCAGGTCGCCGGTTCCGCAGGCGAGATCGAGAACGACGTCACCCTCGCCGACGGCGGCCAGGTCGAGAGCCCGGCGGCGCCAGCGCTGGTCGAGGCTTCCGGTCAGGAGGCGATTGAGCAGGTCGTAGCGCGGCGCGATGCGATCGAACATCGCGCGCACGGCGAGGCGCTTCTCCTCGCCCCGGGGCAGGGCGTCTAGCGCCATGTCACGTCCAGCCGGCCCGACTCCGTGGCTGCGATCGCGTGCTCGAGCGCCGCATCCTCACCGCCGCGTCGGACGCGTTCGAGCGCCCGGTTCACGAGCGTGCGCTGGAAGTGGAGCGCTACGAGCCGCGTGACCTGCGGCAGGATGTCGCGGTAGATGTGCGCGATGGCCTCGGGATCGCTTGCGGCGGGGCCGGACTTGCGTACGTGCTCATCGAAGAGGTCGATCGCCGCGTCGCACACCTCGCGAATGTTGCCGGCGTGTCGAACGGCCAGAGCCAGGAGCGCGTCGATGGGCATGCCCGCCTCGAGGATCGACAGCGCGGAACGCGCCATCCGGAGGTCGGACTCGCCGTAGCGCTCCTCGCCGTCGATCTCGACCGGCTGCATCAGGCCCGCAGCCACGACGGCGACGATGAGTGGTTCCGGCACGCTGGCCTCGGCGGCCAGCGCTGCGCGGCTGTAGGTCTGCTCGCCACGGCTCTCGGCCTCGAGCGCCGCGAGCAGCGGTTCGTCCTCAGCCCGGGGCGCCTCCGGCTCCAGCAGACGGCGGATCTGGGCCAGTGAGAAGCCCTCGCTGGAGAGTGCGCGGATGCGGTGCAGCCGCTCGAGATGGAGGGTCTCGTAGATGGCGATGCGCCCGACACGGCGTGGACGGTCGAGCAGCCCTTGCGCCTGGTAGAAGCGGACCGTGTCGACCCGGATCCCCGCCGCAGCCGCGAGATCCTCGACTCGATACTCCATGTACTTACTATTAGAGTATCTACTCTCAAGATTCAAGCCTCCCCTAGGATCCGGGGTGGAGAGGGCGCCAGATGGCCGCTTCCGCGGAACGACGAGCCTCCGTCCGCGCGCTGCCCCGCAATGTGTGGGCCGCGAGCGCGGCGAGCTTCTTCACCGACGTCTCGAGCGAGATGATCAGCAACCTGCTGCCGCTCTTCCTCGCCAACGTGCTGGGAGCGCGGACCGCGGTGATCGGCCTCGTGGAGGGCGTGGCGGCGGCCACGGCCAGTCTCTGCGACGTCCTTTCGGGTCGGCTCTCGGACCGGCTGGGTCGGCGCAAGTGGATCGCGGTGTCGGGCTACGCCATCTCGACGCTCGCCAAGCCCGTGTTCGCGATCGCGGGATCGTGGCCGGTCGTGGCGGGGGCGCGCTGGGCCGACCGGCTCGGCAAGGGGGTGCGCACGGCACCGCGCGACGCCCTCGTCGCCGACAGCACGCCGCCGGAGCAACGCGGCCTGGCCTTCGGCTTTCACCGCGCTGCCGACACGGGAGGCGCGGTGCTCGGTCTGCTCGTTGCGATGGGCGTCGTGTGGTGCCTCCAGGGCGGCGCCGTCTCGCTGGGTTCCCGCACCTTTCAGACCCTCGTGCTGCTGAGTCTGGTCCCCGCCGTCCTGGGACTCGTATGTCTCGCCGCGGGGGCGCGAGAGGTGCCCGCCCACGCGCCTCAGCGGGCGCGCCTCGCCGTGCGCGGCCTCGGCCGTCCCTTTGGAATCTTTCTCGCGATCGTGGCGCTCTTCGAGCTGGGCAACTCCGCCGACGCGTTCCTGGTGCTGCGGGCCCAGGAGCGCGGCCTGTCGGTGATGGGCATCCTCGCGACCCTCGTCGCCTTCAGCGCGGTCTACGCGCTGGTGGCGACGCCCGCGGGCCGGCTCTCGGACCGGATCGGTCGCCGTCGGCTCGTGGCCGCGGGCTGGATCGTGTACGCCGTCGTGTACGCGGGCTTCGCGGCCGCCTCGACGGCGTGGCAGGCGTCGGCGCTGTACGCCTGTTACGGGGTCTACTACGGGCTCAGCTACGGGACGGCGAAGGCGCTGGTGGCGGACCTGGTCCCCGCCCACCTGCGAGGCACCGCCTACGGCACCTACGGCGCCGTCCTGGGCCTCCTCGACCTGCCGGCCTCTTTGCTCGCCGGAGTGCTCTGGCAGGGCGTCGGCCGCTGGCCCGGCTTCGGGCCGTCGGCCCCGTTCCTGCTCGGGGCCGTTCTCGCGTTCGCCGCTGCGGCGGCGCTCCTCGCGTGGCGACCCGAGCGCAGTCGGACGTGACGGATCCCGTCGCGCGCCCCAGCGGCGAAACGAGGCGTCAAGGACGGAGCCAGAGCGGTCGATAATACGCCTCGAATCGGAGGCTTTCGTGTCGCGAGCGATCCCGGTCCACGCCCCGCTTCGGCCCGTGTTCCCGGGCGGCGGAATGCAGGCGAAGATCACGCGCCTGGTGTTCGTGTCCGTCCTGCTGACGGCGCTCCTCCTGAGCGGACTCGGCCTCTACGTTGTTTACGCCACGGTGCGCGAGCACGCCGCGGCAACGCATCCCCTCGCCCTTCGCTGGAGCGGCGAGTCGCTTCGGGCGCGGCTGGAGCAGGTCGGACCGGAGCTCGAGCGCGTCGCGCGCGATGCAGCGCTCCAGACGTGGGTCGCGGACCTCGCGGCGCGCCCGGCGGAACGCGCGGCCGTTCCCATCGAGGTCCTGACGGGGGCGCTGGTGCAGTCTGTCACCTTCGAGGGCCTCCTCGTTCTCGACGTCGAAGGGGAGGTCCTGGCCGCGGTGGGCTCCGGATCCGGGCTGGCCGGCGTACGCGAGCTGCTCCGGCCCAAGGGCTCGTTCACGGCGGAGCTCGTCGACGTGATGCAGGCGGCCGGGCTGCGCGCGGAGCTCGGGGGGGTCGAGGCCACGTCGATGCGGGTCGTGGACCCGGTTGAGGTGCCGCCGCTGCCGCTCGTCTCCGTGCCCCTTCGCAGCGCCCGGGGGCGGCCGGTGGCCTCCCTTCACGGCATCGTGCGGCGCGATGCGCTCGCATCCGGACTCCGCGCCGATCTCGTGGGCCACGGTGGGAACGTGCTCCTGGTGGACGCGAGCGGCCGCATCGTCGCCGCGGGGCGCGAAACGGGACGCGGCTCGGCGGAGCGGCTGCCGGAGGCCCTCTACCAGGACGCGGGCGCCGCCGAGCCCCGCGCGATCCTGAGCGCGCGGCGGGGCTGGGTCATGGCGTGCGCGCGGCCGGCGGAGGCGTTCGGATGGACACTCGTGGCCGAGGTGCCTCTCCAGGAAGCGTTTCGGCCCCTCCTCCTGGCCTCGCCCGGCTTCCTCGTAACGGGGCTCGCGCTCGTACTGCTCTGCACGCTCGGCGTGTCCTGGGCTGCCCGCCGTCTGGTCCTTCCGCTGTGGGATCTCCTGCAGGGGCTTCGCGAAGCCGCGCGCGGGAACGGCTTCAGCGAGATCTCCGTCGGGCACGCCCGGGCGGAGGGGGAGGCGCTCGTCACCGCCTTCAACGCCATGGTCCAGCGCCTCGGAGCCAAACGCCGCGAGATCGAGACGAGCCACCGGGCGCTTCGGGAGCAACACGAGGCGTTTCAGCACCGGTACGAGGCGGTCTCGAAGCTCTCCATCACCGACGGGCTCACGCAGGTCCCCAACCGCCGCTTCTTCGACACGCAGCTGCAGCGCGAGGTCAAGCGTCTGAGCCGAACCGGCGAGAGCCTCGTGCTGCTGATCCTCGACATCGACGACTTCAAGCGACTGAACGACGACTTCGGCCATGCCGCCGGCGACGAGTTCCTGAAGCAGATCGCCGGGATCCTGAAGGAGATCGTCCGCGAGACCGATCTGCTCGCCCGCTTCGGAGGTGAGGAGTTCGTCGTGGTGGCCACCGGAACCACGCTCGAAGGCGCCGTGGTCCTCGCCGAGAAGATCCGCACCGCCGTCGCCGAGGCCTCGTTCATCGTCGACGACACGATGCGTCCCCGGAAGGCCACGATCTCGATCGGGGTGGCGGAGTTCCGGGGCAGTCGGACGGATCTCTTCAACTCCGCCGACGCCGCGCTCTATCGCGCCAAGGCGGCCGGGAAGAACTGCGTCGTGGTCTTCGGCGAGGGGGAGTCGGACGGCGGGGGGCGCGAGGGCTAGTCGATCGCCTCGGCGGCCCTACGGGATCAGCAGCACTCGCCCGAAGGCCTCGCGGCTCTCGACCCGGGCGTGCGCCGCGGCCGCCTCCGCCAGCGGGTACTCGCGGTCGATCACCACCGCGAGCGTGCCGCGTGCGACCTCCTCCAGATGGCGCTGGATCATGGCGTGGACGCGCTCGTGGTGGATTGCGAACTCGGCGCCCAGGAAGATGCCCGTCACCGTCTTGTTCCCGGGCCGGAGCGCCGTCCAGTCCGGGCGGTAATCGTCGCGCGCGGCCGAGCCGACGAACGCGATGCGGCCGCGGTAGGCGAGGGCCTCGATGCTCCCCGCCAGCGTGCGGCCGCCGACGGAATCGATGACGAGGTCCACGCCGCGTCCGCCCGTGATCTCGCGGGCGGCGGCCGCGAAGTCGACGCTCCGGGTGTTGATGCCGTGGTCGAGGCCGAAGGTCTCGAGCTTCGCGAGCTTCGCGTCGCTCGACGCGGTGGCGAGCACCGTGGCCCCGGCGCGCTTCGCGAGCTGGATCGCAGCCAGCCCGACGCCGCCCGCCCCCGCGTGCACGAGCACGGTCTCACCGGCCTGGAGATGGCCGAACTCGAACAGGCAGTCGTCGGCGGTGCCGAAGGGGATGGGGACGCAGGCGGCTCGGCGTAGGTCGAGCCCGTCCGGGACGATCCAGGTGGCGGCCGCCGGCACCGCTGCCCGCTCGGCGTGCGAGCCGTGCAGCATGATCGCCACCACCCGCTGCCCCGTCTCACGGTCGCCGACGCCCGGGCCCACCTCGCGGATCACCCCGGCGCACTGGTAGCCCACGATGTGCGGCCGGGCGGCAAGCTCGCCGCGGGCGCGGTGCCCCACGTCGCCTCCCTCGATGCTGACGGCTTCGACGTCCACGACCACGCCGTCGGCGGGACAGGCGGGGTCCGGTACCTCCTCGCTGCGGAATACGTCGGGGGGGCCGGTTTCGTAGTAGACGGCGGCCTTCATCTCGACCTCCTGGGCGCGTCGCGGCTGGGCGCGCATTGTCTCACGGATCCGGCCCCGTCTCGATTCCCGCGAGCGCCGGCCACTCGTCCGGCAGCACCGTGCCCACGTAGGGGGCGGGCGTGCCAGGAGAGCGCGGCGATGCCGAGCACGAACGCCGCCGCGACGGCGTACCCGCGCCGTAGGGAGCTTCGCTCGCCGGGCTGCACCGCGCGTACGAATATCACGTTCGGCCGCGGCGATCGACAACGACCACCCGCCGAGACGAAGGGCGCCTAGTCGTCGGATCCCGACGAGGGCTCCGCCGGGAGCATCTCGCGCAGCATTTCCGTGGCCCGATCCGCCGGCATCGGCGGGCTGAAGAGGTAGCCCTGCATCTCGTCGCAGCCGTGGGCGCGCAGGAACGCGAGCTGCTCCTCCGTCTCCACGCCCTCCGCGGTGACCCGCAGATTGAGGGTCTTGGCCATGGAGATGATCGCGGCGGTGATGGCTGCGTCATCGGGGTCCGTCATCAGGTCGCGAACGAAGGATCGGTCGATCTTGACCGTGTCCACCGGAAACCCCTTCAGGTAGCTCAGCGACGAGTACCCGGTACCGAAGTCGTCGAGCGAGACCGTGATTCCGATGCCCTTCAGCTTCTGGAGCACCGAGACGGTGACCTTCTGGTTCTGCATCATCGCGCTCTCGGTGATCTCGACGTCGAGGCACCGCGGGCTCACGGGGGTCTCCCTGAGGACGCGGGTCACCGTCTCGACGAGCTCCTCGGTTCGGAACTGATGGGCCGAGAGATTGACCGAGATCCGCAGCGGCGGGAGCCCCATCTCGCGCCACTCGCGGACCTGGGAGCAGGCTGAGCGCAGAACGAATTCGCCCAGCGGGACGATCAGCCCCGCCTGTTCGGCCACGGGCACGAAGGTGTCGGGCGGGATCATGCCCAGCTTGGGATGCTGCCAGCGAGCCAAAGCCTCGAAGCCGACGACGCGGCCGCCGGCGAGCTCCACCTTCGGCTGGTAGTGGAGGAGCAGCTCGCTGCGGTCGAGGGCCTTGCGCAGGTCGCTCTCCAGCTGAAGGTTCTCGTGCGGGACTTCATTCATCGCCAGCTCGTAGAACTTGTAGGTTCCCCGGCTCTGGTTCTTGGCTTCGAACATCGCGGCATCGGCGTTGCGAATCAGCGAATCGACGTCTTCGCCGTCCTCGGGAGCGACGGCGATGCCGATGCTCGCGGTGATCACCACGTCATTGCCGTCCAGCTCGAAGGGACGGGCCATCGCATCGAGGATGCGTTGGGCCACCTGGCCGAGCTCGTCGCTGTTCTGGATGCTCGAGAGGGCGACCATGAACTCGTCGCCGCCGAAGCGCGATACCGTCGCGCCCACGCTGTCTTCGACGACTCGCGAGACACAGTCGCTCTCGCGCACGCAGTTCTTCAGGCGGTCGGCCACGCGCTGAAGGAACAGATCGCCGACCGTGTGTCCGAGTGTGTCGTTGATCCGCTTGAAGTGGTCCAGGTCCAGGAACAGGACCGCCACGGTCTCCCGGTGACGCCGGGCGTGGGCGAGGGCAAAGCGGAGACGCTCGCTGAAGAGCCGCCGGTTTGCGAGCCGCGTCAGACCGTCGTGATACGCGAGGAAGCGGATCTCTTCCTCGGCGCGCTTCCGATCGGTGATGTCCTGAGCGGTTCCCGACAGTGCGATCGGACGGCCGGCTTCGTCCGGGATCGCGTCCGCCTGAAGGTGGAGGTTCCGCAGCCTGCCGCCCGGCAGGTTTACACGGTGGTCCACGCTGAATGCGGTGCCTTCGCTGGCGCAGCGCTCCACGGCGTTGCGAACCGGGCCGCGGTCGTCGACGTGCACGCGGTCCAGGAGGACCTCCAAGCTCAGCTCCCCCTCGCTCGGGCCTAGGCCGTAGAGGCGGCACAGCTCTTCGGAGGCGGTGAACCGCTGCGCCGCCAGGTCGAGCTCCCAGTTGCCGAGGCGGGCGATGCGCTGTGCCCTCGCCAGCCGCTCCTGGCTGCGGCGGAGGTCGTCGAGCACCTCGTTCATCCGCAGCATGTAGCGGACCCGCTGGCCGATGATCGTCCAGTTGACCGGCTTCGCGCTGAAATCGGTGGCTCCGGCCTCGTAGGCGCGCCGGATCGAGTCCAGGTCATTCCGCCCGGTCATCATGAGCACGGGCGTCTGCGCACCGCGTTCACTCTGACGGATCTCCTCGCAGGCCGTGAATCCGTCGACCTTGGGCATCTCGACGTCGAGCAGCACGAGGTCGGGCCCGCTCTCGCGGAAGCTGCGGACGCATTCCTCGCCGTCCTCGGCCTCGACGACCTCGAAGCCGGACTGCTCGAGGGATTCGCGGCCCATCTGCCGGATCATTTTCGAGTCGTCGGTGATCAGGATCAGGGCGGGCGAGCGCCGATGCGACGAGTCCTGCAAGAGGTGCTCCCTCGGCGATGGCGCATCGCGCACCTACCCACAGTCGCGCGGGGAAGCGGCGTTCGCACGCAAATGGCTCTCGGGTAGATCGGTGGTGCGCTTCGGGACCTTGAGACGGCCGGTGGGGCCGCGGCGGGAGAGCGGCCTCACCGAGTTGCCGCTCCGCGTGTGTGCACGTTTCCGCCGTCCTTGCAGCGGCCGCCGCCGATCGACGAATTCCCGCGAAAACCCTGGCCCCCGCTGCGATTTCCCGGTCTCGACGACTACGCATCGCGTAAGCCGCTGGCTTGGGGCTGGTGGGAATCGGCTCGGCCCGCGGCGTCAGCCGGCGCCGCTGCGGCGCCGGGTCCTCCAGGCGGCCGTGCCGGCCAGCAGGCCTCCGAGCAGCAGCAGACCCGCGCCGGTGAGCACCGGCACGCGCAGGGCGCCGGTGAAGAAGATCGCGAAGGGCTCCTGCTCGGTGTAGCCGATCGTCAGGAAGGGGTCGTAGTCGGTCTCCCCGAAAAGGTGCCGCCGGAACATCGCGACCGTGTAGAGGGTCTGTAGGCGGTTCACCTCGGCGAGCGCGACCTGCGGCGCGACACACACGTCGATGAAGGGCTGGATCAGCGCGCCGGCCCCCGGGAGGCTGGCCCACGCGTCGTAGTCCGCGGGGTCCGCCGTCGGGGGATCGCACGGGGGAGGGTCCGACAGGCTGGGGCAGATCCCCGCGGCGATCAGCGCATCGCCGAAGTCACAGATGTTCGCGAAGGCCTCGTGGGCCGCGCCGATCACGTCCACGCGGAAGTTGGGCGAGGCCGAGGCCTGGGTCAGCGGGAAGGGGCGCTTGCACTGCGTCGCGAGCGCCTCGATGGTTCCGGCCATGCAGAGCGTGGGGAGGCTCACCGACTGGAGCTCCGTCCCGCTGAGGATTTCGTGCGCGGGCGAGACGGGCACGAG
>JAOTUO010000442.1 GCA_029863845.1 Myxococcales bacterium | reverse complement strand
CCTGCTCGTCGTCGGGAGCGTGGCGCTCCTGGTGGTCACGGCGCTCCACCCGCGTCGCGGCGCGGTGACGCTCAGCCCCGAGCAGATCGCGCGGATCCTGCCGAAGCCGCCCGAGGCGTTGCCGAAACCCGCTACGCCGGGTGGGCGGGCGGACGCCTTCCGCGGCTGGATGTGGCTGGCGGTGATCCTGCTCGCCTACCCGCTCGGTCACTCGCTGTGGACGCGGGGCTTCGGCACGAGCTGGACGATCAACGCCTACAACACGGTCTTTCTCGCCGCCGCGCTGCTCCTGCACGGGCGCCCCCTCTCCTTCCTGCGCGCTTGCCGCCAGGGGGTCGACGCGGCGTGGGGGATCATCCTGCAGTTCCCCTTCTACGCCGGCATCTTCGGCCTCATGCAGAACACGGGACTCGGCCGGTGGATCGGCGCACTCTTCGCCGAGTTCGCCACGCAGCGCACCTATCCCTTCGTGGTCTACGTGTACTCGGCGGTCATGAACCTGTTCGTGCCGTCCGCCGGTTCGAAGTGGCTGATCGAGGCCCCGTACCTGGTGCCCGCCGCGGAACAGCTGGACGTCTCGGTGGTGACCGTGCTGCTCGCCTACGCCTACGGCGACTCCACCACGAACCTGATCCAGCCGTTCTTCGCGATCCCCATCCTGGCCGTGACGCGCCTCCGCTTCGGGGACGTCGTGGGCTACACTCTGATGGTCGCGGCGGCCTGCTTTGCGGCCTCGGCCATCGCGATGTTCCTCATCCCCCCAAGGCTCTAGCTCTCCGCACGGCTCGAGGGGGGTCGATGGCCTACCTTCCCGGGCCGAGGCGGCGCGCGGTGCCCGCGTGGATCGGCCGCCGAGGTGAGGCTTCATGAAGATCGTCATCGTCGGGGCCGGGCTGGTCGGAACGACGCTCGCAGAGAAGCTCTCGCGCGACGGTCACGACGTCTCGCTGGTGGAATCCGAAGCGTCGAAGGCTCGCGAGATCCTCAGCACCCTCGACATCGAGGTCATCGAGGGCAACGGGGCCAAGGCGGACGTCCTGCGCCGGGCACGGATCGACAAGGCCGACGTGGTGGCGGCGACCACCAACTCCGACGAAGCGAACATGATCGTGGCGCTGCTCGCCTCCGCCCGCTTCGGCGTCTCCCGGATCGTGGTGCGACTCCACGACGCCGGTCACGCCGATGCCCTGTCGCTCATCCGTCAGAACCACGCGGGCGACCTCGAGTACGTGAACCCCGAGCAGGCGGCCGTCGATCGGATCGCCGCGCTGCTGGCGGTCCACGGCGCTGTCGACGTCGTGTCCTTCATGGAGGGACAGCTCGTGGTGGCGGGCTTTCGCATCACCGAGAGCTCGGACTTCTTCGGGCTCCGCGTCTCCGACATGAACCTGCTGTTCGCCGCGACTCCGACCCTCGCCGTGGCGATCCGCCGCATGGACGACTGGATCATCCCGGGTGGCGACGAGGAGATCCGGGTGGGCGACCTCGTCTACTTCGCGATCGCTCGCGACCACCTGTCGGACGTGCTGACCCTCGTCGGTGTCGAGAAGGACCAGCGCCGCGACGTCATGATCGCGGGCGCCGGCCCGATCGGGCTGGAGCTCGCCCGTCGCCTCGAGGCGCACGCTGCGAAGATCGTCCTGATCGAAGAAGACGAGACGCTGGCCCGCGAAGCCTCCGAGGCGCTCGACGACGCGATGGTGATCCACGGGCGGGCGACGGATCGGTCGCTGCTGGAAGAAGAAGAGATCTCGCGGGTTGCGTCCTTCGTGGCGGTCACGCGCGATCACGAGACGAACCTGGTGGCGGGGCTGCTCGCGAAGCGACTGGGCGCCGGGAGGGCCATCGTCCTCGTGGACAACCCGGCGCTGGTGGATCTCGTCGGTCAGATCGGGATCGATGCCATCATCAGTCCCCGCGTCCTGGCCATCGGCCTCACCCTGGAGATCATCCGGGGGCGGCGGGTGCGCTCGGTGGCCCAGTTGCTCGAGGACCGGATCGAGATCGTCGAGTTCGAGGCGGCGAAGCGCAGTCAGCTCACGTCGGGAACGCTCTCCGACGTGAAGCTGCCGCCGGGCGTGCTCGTGGCGGCCCTGCGACGTGGCGAGAAGCTGCTGGTGCCGCGGGGCTCGGACCGCGTCGAGGCCGGCGACCGCGTGCTCTTCATCACCACCACCGAGAACGCGCCGAAGCTCGCCGACTTCCTCTCGGAGTGACGCCGGGGATCGCGGCGCCGAGCAGGGGTCTTGGCGGTGTCCTAGAGCCGGATGCGGGGCGGCTTGCGCCGGGTGGCGTTGCGGCGCAGGAGGGCGCCCACGATCATCCCGACG
>JAOTUO010000443.1 GCA_029863845.1 Myxococcales bacterium | reverse complement strand
CGGCGAGCGGCTTCGTCACCGGAATCCACGGGATCGGACCGTGGCTGGGCTCGTCCGGAATGCGCGCCGAGAGCACGCGCTCGAGGAAGCCGCCGGCGAAGCGCCAGGGATCGACCTCGTGGCGCGGTGACGTCGTTGTCTCGCTCATGCGTCCTCCTGCCACCGGGAGGGTAGCCGGATCCGCCGGATCCCGCGCGCCGCGCCCTCCTCGCGCCCGCGAGCGGGGTCGGACGCTCAGTCGAAGAGCCGCAAGAATCCGATCAGATCCAGCGTGCTGCCCTCGACCTCGACGTCCCCCGTCGCGAAGGCGAGGGCCGGGCTGCGCAGACCCACGACCAGCTCGCGCCAGACCCCGGAATCGACGGTGACGGCGACGTCCGGCCGCTCCGGAAAGTGCGGGCGCAGCTCCGCGACGCCGCGGCGGACGTGAATCGTGTAGCTCTCGCCGACGTCGGGAAAGCGGAAGCCCACCACGAGGTCGGTCTCGGCGCTCTTCTCGGGGTCGAGGTTCGTCGGCATGGCCGCCATGAAGTTTCCGATGGGGATGGTGTCCAGGAGCGTCCGCACGCTGTCGTCGATGTCGCGGTCACTCTCGACGACGACCTGGCCTTCGAGCTCCCGGGCCGTCGTCAGGTAGTAGTTGCGACCGTTGGGGCTCGTGCTGCGCTGCCCCAGCGCCCGGAGCGCCGCGGCTTCGAGGCCCTTCGCCTTCCGGGAGTCCGGATCGAGGCGGACGAGCTGGCTCGCCAGCTCGGCGGCCCAGGCGTACTGCTCGCGCTCGAGCGCGCGCTGCGCCGCGGCGAGCAGGCCCGCCTCGCCGCCCGCGAGATCCCGGAAGCCGCGGGCGCGCTCGTCGGGGGGGGCGGGCGAGAGCGTGGCCGTGTCGCCGTCGAACCAGCCGAGGTACCCGCTGAAGATCGAGCGCACGGACCACTCGACGGTTCCGTAGAACTCCTGCAGGTAGGGATGGTTCCGGAGGTGCGGGGGCAGCTCGATCGCCAGGGCGAGCTCGTCGGGCGTGAGTCCCCGATTGAGGCCGCGAATCGTCTGGTCGTGGACGTACTGGATGGCGTCGCGGTAGGCGGTGAGGATCTCGGCGATGCGGTCCGCGCCGGACACCGGGCGCGTATGGCTGGGCGCGAGGTGCTCCGGATGGAGCTCGCGCATGCGATCGATGCTCTTCGCCCACTCCAACACGTCGCGGTAGAGGGTCCCGCGGATCGTGTAGAGATTGGGGAAGGCCTTGTAGACGTTGTCGCCCGGCATGAGCACGCGCTGATCGGGCAGCCAGACGAAGAGCTGGTCGTTGGTCTCGCCGGGTGCGTGCACGAGCCGCACCGGGACGCCGCACAGCTCGAGGTCGAGATCGTCGGCGAAGGTGCGGTTGGGGCGGATCAGGCCCAGCGTCTCGCCTTCGCCCCCGATCTCGAGGTAGGGGCCGATGCCCGCGTTGACGAAGGCGTCCGGCCCCTCCCGCGGCAGCAGGTTCCCGAACATGCGCGCGCTGCGCGCCGAGAGGATCGGCCGGATGATGCTGACGACCCGATCGATGTAGGACTCCGTGGTCTCGTGGGCGTAGACGTCGACCTCGCCGTCGGGGACGAAGCCCCGTCCGCCGAAGACGTGGTCGGCGTGGTTGTGCGTGTAGATGAGCGCGCGAATCGGCTTGTCCGTGATCTTCTCGAACTCCGTCTTGACGGCCCGGGCGCTCTCGACGCTGCCCATCACGTCCACCACGAAGACGCAGTCGTCGCCCTCGACAAGGATGGAGTTCGCGAGCCCAAAGCCCACGGCCTGGTGCACGCCGTCGGTCACCTCGTAAAGCGTCCGCTCGAACTCGGCCGTGTGGGCCGCCAACGCGGTCGGAGCGAGCCGCTCGGCCTCCGGCGCGGGCCGGTCGCACGCCCCGGTCGCGCACAGAGCGGCCAGCGCCAGGGCGGCGGGGATGCGCCGGTGCGAGCGCGGACTCAGGTGATCCGCCGCCCGCGCGCCATCAGCAGCTTTCCGGAGCGGACCAGATCGGTCAGCCCGAAGGGGCGCAGCAGGTCGATGAAGGCGTCGAGCTTGTCGCTCGAGCCGTAGACCTGGAGGATCAGCGCTTCCGTTCCGTAGTCCACCACCCGCGCCTTGAAGTGCTCCGCGATCTGGAGGATCTCGGTGCGCTGGTCGATCGGCGTCTCGAGCTTCAGCAGGGCGATCTCGGCCTCGTAGGAGAGGTCGCCGGTGTGATCGATGGCGTGCACCACGTCGACCAGCTTCGCGAGCTGCTTCACCACCTGCTGGAGCACCTCCGGGGCGCCCGAGCAGGTGATCGTCATGCGGGAGAAGCG
>JAOTUO010000441.1 GCA_029863845.1 Myxococcales bacterium | reverse complement strand
TCGCTCGGGGTGGACCTTGACGAGCGTGTACTCGTCGTTGGTGAGCTTGCCGGTCTTGCACAGGATCGCATCGGGAATGCCGATCTTGCCGACGTCGTGCAGCAACGCGCCCCAGGAGACGGCCTCCACGTCGGCCGCCAACAGCTCGGCAGCGCGGCCGAGGCGGACCGAGAACCCCTGGACCCGCTCCGAGTGCCCGCGCGTGTAGGGGTCTTTCGCCTCCACCGCCTCGATCAGGGCGGCGGCCATCTGGTCGGCGAAGCGGCGCATGTCGCCCAGCATCTTCCGATTGCGGAGCAGCACGGCGACCTGCTTCGCCACGACCATCGCGAGGTTGCGATCCGAGTTGCTGAACTCCGACTGGTCCGGGTGGCGCACCAGCGCCAGCATGCCGTCGACGACCGGACCGTTCGCGACGGGACAAGCGATCACCCGATACGGCGCCTTCGCCAACAGGTACGTCCGACGGGGGTCGTCGCTCTCGTTGATGACGATCGGCTTCTTGCCGATGGACACGAACCGCCACAGGGTGCGCAGCTCCGCCAGCACCAGATCGATGTCGGGAAGCGGGCGGGCGGGATTCTCCGCGTAGATCGGCTTCTGCGAGGACCCGAGCAGGAATGCCGTCGCGTCGATGTTCAGGAACCCCGCGAAGTTCTGCATCAGGGACTGGACCCCGACGCCCTCGCTACCGGATGCGCTCTCCGTGTCCTGTAGCGAATACACGAGGTTGAGCTCTTCGTAGCGGTCGGACAGCTCGCCGACGAGGCTCGCGACCTCGGAGTGCAGACGGTACTCGTTCCCCACGGAGCTCGAGACCTCGTGGAGCGCCGTCTCCAGCTTTTCGGCGCCGGCTTCCGCGGCCAGCACCGCCAGCCAGCCGATCTCTCCGGAGTCGCTGGATGTCACCGGATGACACAGCAGCGTCCGGCCTTCGCCCAGCTCGCTGCGTTCGGCGACATCCGCGTCGGCGCCCTGCCCGAACAGCTCGCCGACGGCATCGCTCAGGTGCCGCTCGCGGCCGGACTCGCTGGTCCAGTAGACCTCGCCGGACGCTGTGCAGAACGCGACGGGACAAGCGGCCCCGGCCGCCGCCTGGAGCATCCGGGCGTGGCGCAGAAAATCGATCTCCTTGAGGAGCGGATCGCTCACGCCCCGGAATCCTCGGAGGCATCGGGCTTCGCGAGCAGCTCGGCGACCCGTTCGACCAGGCGCTTCAGGCTCACGGGCTTCTCGATGAACTCGACGTTGAGAAAGTCCCGGGTCCAGACGCGGTGTTCGGCCTCCGCGCTCGAGCTGAGCACGAAGATCAGCGGCTCGGGCTCGACGTTCGCCGCCCGGACCCTCTCGCACAGCTCCCGCCCGCCCATGCGGGGCATGCAGATGTCCGTGATCAGGACGTCGAACTCGATCTCGCCCAGCTTTTGCAGCGCGTCTTCGCCGTTCGAAGCCACCTGCACCTGGTGCCCGGCCCGCTCGAGATGCGTCTTCAGGACCCGCGTCGCGTGCGGTTCGTCGTCGACGACGAGGATCACGCCCATGTCGTCACTGCTCCTTCACCAGAGCGGCCGTTCTTCGGAACACGATGGAGAACCGGGAGCCCTCTTCCAGGGTGCTCTCCAGCGCGATGTCGGCCCCGTGCAGCAGTGCGATCTCGCGCGCCAGATGCAGTCCGAGCCCGTGACCTGCGTGCTTCTGGACCTCATCGGATTCGGACCGATAGAACTTGTCGAAGATTCGCCCGAGGTCCTCCTCGTGGATTCCCACGCCCGTGTCGCGCACGCGGATCGCGATCTCGTCCGCGGTCTCCTCCGCGGAGAGGATCACGCGACCGCCTTCGCGGTTGTACTTGGTCGCGTTGGTCAGCAGATTGTTGATCGAGACGCGCAGCAGCTCCTTGTCGACGTAGATCGGACTCAAATCGCCCGGGACGTCCAGCTCGAACTCGAGACCCGACCCGGCTCCCGCACGCGAGACCGACTCCAGGGCGTCCGAGAGGAAGTCGTGGAGCCGCACGCGCTGACGATCCAGCGCGACGGCCCCCGATTCGATCCGGGCAATGGTCAGCAAGGTGCTCACGAGCATCGCGAGGCGCTCGACTTCGTCATGGATGACGTTGCAGGCTTCGATGCGGAGCTCCTCGGACTCGCCGCGCTCGTCGAGCAGCGACTCGCTGTACATGGCGAGCACGTTGAGGGGGGACTTGAGCTCGTGCGCGACGTGGTTGACGAATCCGGCCTGGGCGCGCTTCGCCACCGCGGCCTCGGTCTCGTCCCGGATCACCACCAGCGTCCCCAACGTTCCCGGAGAGTCCGCCCCGACGGAGAGCGG
>JAOTUO010000138.1 GCA_029863845.1 Myxococcales bacterium | reverse complement strand
ACTCTTGGAGGCCTGGCATGAGTTCTTCAGTCGTTGATCCACGTCCGCTGGCTCGGGAGGTCGAGGTCACCGAGCACGAGTTGCGGGTGGTGCTCGTCGATGGGCGGCGCCTGGCCGTGCCTCTGGCGTGGTTTCCGCGTCTTCGGTCGGCATCTCCCGCGGCCCGCCGGCACTGGGAGCTGCTGGGCGACGGTGAGGGGATTCACTGGCCGGAGGCCGACGAGGACCTGAGCGTCGCGGGACTTCTAGCCGCCGCGCCGCAACGCGCAGCACTCCCCCGTGGCCCCTCTCGAGGGTAGTCGTCCAGCTCCTGGAAGAGGAGGAACGAGAACAACACTCGCGCGGCTCGTAGCTCGCGCCCTACCCGCAAACTCCGACCGCGGTGCGCAGGTGCTCGTTCGAGCGCAGCTGGTCGAGCATGAAGGCCGCCACGTCCGCCCGGGAGACGCGGAGGGTGAGGAGGAAGCTCCCGACCTGGCCGTGGCGGATGGTGCCCCGCTTTTCGCCGTTCGTCAGGACCGCGGGGCGGACGATGGTCCAGTCGACGCCGCTCTCCGCGATCGCGCGCTCCTGGCGGGTCTTGTCCCAGAAGTAGAAGGGCAGGATCACGGGGATCACGAAGAACGTGTAGTAGAGGCCCATGCGGCCGGCGGCGTCGCCGATGCCGAGGGCGGTCTCGCAGACGAGGCGGGGGACGGCGTGGGCGTCCATCGCGCGCAGGAGGTTGGCGGTCCCCTGCGAGAGGATGCGGGTCGGTTGGAAGAACCGCTTGTGGCCGAGGGCGCAGAGCACCGCGTCCTGGCCGCGCACCGCCGGCTCGAGGGAGGCCGGGTCGAGCACGTCGCCGCGGACGACCGTCAGGCGCGGATCTTCGAGCTGGAGCTTCGACGGATCTCTCGCCAGCGCCGTCACCTCGTAGCCGCGCTCCAGGGCCTGGGCGACGAGCCGGCGGCCGGTGCCCCCGGTCGCGCCGACGATCAGGATCCGCCGCGGGTCGGGACGCGGCTCGCCGGCCGCGGGCGCGGGCCGCGACCGGTGGCCCGCGAGCGCCAGGGCGACGGAGAGCGCGATCGCGTAGGCCAGAAACCACGGCAGCAGCGTCAGCGTCATCGTCCTCCCTGGCGAGCGCGCGCCGTCACCCGCGCACTCTACCAGTCGACAGGACCGTGCCCCGCGTTCACGCGCCGACGAGGATCGAGGCCTTGCCCCGAGCCCGGGGACGCGCCCGCCCGCGGGGAGGTCAGCAGGTGGCGCAACGCGAGGTCCGGGGAGCAGGCCGGGCCTGGGGCGGGGCGAGGAACTCGATGCCCATGCCGACCATCGGCTCCCGCCAGGCGACCCTGGCCCTGCCCTCGATCGGCCAGCCGTCCCCCGGCAGGCGGAACTCGAAATCCAGCTCGGTACCCGCGGCCGGCGGGCTGGCGGTCTCCACGAAAGCGCCCCCCTCGCTCAGGTCGGAGATCTGAGCGGAGAAGGTCGTCAGGTCGACCGTGACCTGGATCTCCGTTCGGACCGGGATCCGTGGAAACCTCCGGCGACCCAGCTCCTGCGTGCGCGTCGCCTCGACGAGCCTGCCCCCCAGGCCGGCGGCGATCGCCGAGCGCTGCGGCCTGGCCGCCGCCGCCCCGGGCCGGAAGACGCGGACCCGGGGCGAGCAAGCCGCCGACCACCCCTGGAGGGTCAGTCCGGCCGAGAACTGGAAGTCGACCCGCCGGCGCCGGTAGACGAACTTCCAGCACGAGCCGATGCAGGCGCTCGGGGGGACGCCCTCGGGCGCCACCTCGCAGAGGAGTTCCAGGATGGAGCCCGCGTCGAGCCGGCGCGTCCCGGCCTCGACCACCTTGCCGCTACAGCGCAGGCACGGCGGCCTGCCGGGGATCAGCAGCAGGCCGTCCAAGTCGTTCCTGATGACCGCATCGAGGGGACCGTCGAGCACCGCCATGGAACGTCCTCCTTGTGTATAGCCCCGCTCTCTCGCGGCGCTGCCGACCCCGGGCGCAATTCTCGTGCCGCGCCTCACACGGCGACCTAAGTAGCTGCAAGAGAGAAGTTTACGGAAGATGCGAGCGATCTCTGCCAGCCGTCGACAGTGCGGAGCGGGTAATAACTGGCAGGGCCGCCGGGGAGTTCTCGGACGGGCATGCCGGCGCGCGGCGGTCCTCGGGTGCCCGGAGGTGAGGCCGCGCGCCGGCCGGCTTCGATCTCTGGCCGGAACTGGGGGGACGTTGTTCGCCGCGGAGAGCTAGAACCGGTAGCCGAGGCCGATGCCGAAGACCAGCGGGTCGTAGGCGAGGGTGTCTCGGCCGCCGTCGGGCGCCCTGAAGTCGAGATCGGCCTCGAGGTAGCGCACGCTGGTGCAGAAGACCCAGTCCGCTTCGCCGAACGGGTAGTCGAAGCCCAGGACCGCCCCGTAGCCGTAGGCGTCGTCCACCCGGACGTCGATCGATTCGCCCATGAGCGCGAAGCGGACGTCGTTGGTCTGCATGTAGGCCACGACCGGCCCCAGGTAGAGGTCGCCGCGGGAATCCGGCGTCACGTGCACGTTGGCCCCGAAGCTCAGGGTCGTGGGGGTCATCGAGTCCTTGACGGTCAACGCCAAGTCGAGGAACGAGGCGCTGAGCTCGACGTCGCTGCTCGTGCGCATCGCTCCGAACTCGAAGCCGAGCCGCTCGCTCGTCTGGTACTCGGCGCTCAGGCCGGCCCCCGAGCCCGTGCTGGTCGTCAGATCGATCCTCGTCCCGTCCTCGTCGACCTCGCTGAACCCGAGATCGGAGTCCACCCCGATCCCGCCGAAGCGGAGGATCCAGTAGCCCTGATCGGCCGCGATGGGAGCGGCGAGCAGCAGCGCGAGCGCGGTGAGCCAGAGAATTCTCAGATTCTGTCGCATGGTCCTGCCTCCGGTCGTTCGCCCGGACCGGTCAAGGCGGCGCGGTAGCACCCCTTGGTCCGGGCGCGTCCAATGCTTCTGTCAATGTCGCGCCTCCAGCAGCTCGGCGGTCCTGGGATCTCCGGAGTCGGAAGGAGGGGGCGAGGACCGTGGCTTTGCGACACCCGCTTTCGCCGGCCGTGCCGTTGTCGGGCTCGATCTACCTGCGCAGCCGCTCCTTCACCCAGCGGCTCGAGCGCCAGTATGCACCCCCGGCGGTCTCTCGACCACGACTCGGCGGGTAGCGCAGCCGCCTACCTGCGCAGATGGGACGCGGGAGGCACGGTCCGGGGGGCTACGACGTCGGCAGCGACCAGAAGCCGTCGCCGCGAAGCTCGTCCGCGGCGGCCGGAAGCGCTCGACGGGAGGTAGACGGCGACTCGCCGCGGCCGTCAGTCGACGGTGAAGCCCTGGACCTCGACCGGGATCACCGTCGACTCGATGTCCACGTCGTCGATCCGGGTGAGGTCCGGATCGGGACCGCCTCCCGAATAGCCCCAGATCCGGATGCGCTCCAGCTGCCCGACCGCCCGGAGCTCGCTCGTCACGTCGAGCTGTCCCCACGTGGCTCCCGGGAAGACGAGGAACTCGTCGAAATCCGCCGGCCCGTAGAAGAAGTCGACGGCCTGGATCGCCGCCTCGGGCTGGATCGAGAAGAAGGTGACGCTCGTGATCGTGGTCACGTCCACCGGCGGGAACGCCTGCTCGATCCAGAAGTTGCCGATGTCCTCGGCCGAGAAGATCCCGCTGTTGGCGTCGGCGTTGGTCACCGTCCAGTTGTTCGTCGTCCACGGCGGCAGCGCGCCGGTCTCGAAGCCAGGGTTGACCAGCACGTTGCCGACGCCGGTCGCGACCCCGGCGACGCTCGCATGGCGCATCGCCTCGACCTGTTCCTCCGTCAGGACGAAGCCGCCCGACCGGTACTCCGCGGCGAGTCCCGGGGCGACGCCCGCGAGAAGGAGCAAGACCAGGGACACGATGGCGTTCTTCCAATGCATGGTGGGCTCCTTCCTCGGGTTTTCGAGAGAATAGCACCGTCGCGCGCCGTGGCACGACGTCATGGCAGGATGTTATGGCTGTGCTATTATGGCGTCGCCATGAAGCGGACGACGATCATGCTGCCGCAAGACCTCAAGACACGCGCCGAGCGGCAGGCCCGGGAGGATGGGCTGTCGCTCGGCGAGCTCGTTCGCCGCTCGCTCGAGCGCTCGCTGGCGCAGCCGGCTTCCGTCGCGGACGATCCGATCTTCGGCGATGACGCGACCTGGGCCGGAGAAGTGCCGGCGGGATACGCCGCCGATCACGACGACCATCTGTACGGCGACGGCTCTTGATCTTCGTCGACACCGGGGCCTTCGTGGCCCGCCACCTCGAGCGCGACCAGTACCACGAGCGGGCGCTCGACGGATGGCGCCGCGCCCGTGCCCACCGGATCGTGACGACGAGTCACGTGCTCGACGAGGCGCTCACCCTCCTCGGGCGCCGAGCCGGCAACGCCTTCGCGGCCGAGCGGGGGCGCCGGATCCTGACCTCGCACGCGCTGCGGCTCGTGCGCCCGGACCTCGAGGACGAGCTGTCCGCCGTGACGCTCTTCGAGAGCTTCGCCGACCAGGGGGTGAGCTTCACCGACGCCCTCTCTTTCGCCGTCATGCGCCGGCTGGGGATCGCCCGGGTCTTCGGCTTCGACCGCCATTTCGCGCTGGCCGGCTTCGAGCTCTGGCCGGAGAGCTGACGCGCTCCGCCCGCTGTTTCTCCGTTTCCCTCGCCAAGCGACGAACACCGTCCGAACTGCTGGGCGAGAATCCTGGCTCGACGGCGGGCTGCGAGACGCGGCCGGGAAGGCGGGCCTTCGCCTGTTCTCGAGCGGCGAACAGCGCTGAGCGCCAAGCCGGCGCGCCGGGCGCGCGCGGGAGAGGGTGGCCTGGATCAGAGCGCAGAGTGCCACCCCGTCGAGTAGGCGTTGCTCGGCTCGGCGTCTCACTGCGAGCTGCCTGAAGCTGCCTCCTCGACTGCGCGCCTGTGAGCTCCCGCGATGAGATTCGGAGGCCTTGTCGCGCCATTCTTGGACTTGACGCGCTCAGCGGCACGTGAGAATCTTGCGAAAAGCCCAGCCACCGAAAGCGGCACCAGGGAGGAAGACGCAGCCTCCGAGACACGGTGCGGCTTCGCTAGCCGCGAGTTTGGACGCGACGCCTCGGCACGGCCGCGAAGAAACCGAGCAGCGAGCCCACCGACGGTGGGTGCGTCTTCCCGTCTACCAGCGGGGAGATGAAAGGAAGAGAGTCAAGCGGAAGGCCGACCTCGGATCCTGGAAGCTCTTCCGCGAACCAGGGCCGCCCAGCTGGGGAGCGCGACCAAGGGTCTCCGCTGAGGCTCTGGCACGATGCCACGGACGTCACTCCCCAGCGGCTTGCGAAGGTGAAAGCGGCTCTGGACGAGGTGGGACTTTGGCTGGAGCCCGCGCCCAGCTCCGCCCCGAACGGGCCTGGCCTGATTCTCTTCGACCGGACGACCGAAGGTCTCCGTGAAAGCGTCCGCCGCTACGGCGATTGCGGGTGCGAGAGGATCCTGGCCGTTCATGTGGGGCCGACGCCCGTCAAAGTGGTCGAGAACTGGCAACTGTTGGGAGCCGGCGCCTCGGACGTCCTGGAATGGAGCGATGGCACCGAGACCGCCGAAGTCATCCGCGCCCGCGTGGAGCAGTGGCGCGAGATCGACGCGATCGTCGAGACACCGCTGGTGCGCGACCATCTGGTCGGTCGTAGTCGCGCCTGGATGAGCGTGCTCCGGCAGGTGGTGGAGCTGGCCTGCTTCAGCCAGACTTCAGTCCTCATCACCGGCGCCACCGGGACCGGGAAGGAGCTCGTCGCCCGCCTGATCCATACCATCGACCGGCGCCCGGACAAGACGGGCCTCATCGTCCTCGACTGTTCCACCATCTCGCCCGAGCTTTCGGGAAGCGAGTTCTTCGGCCACGAGCGAGGCGCCTTCACCAGCGCGGTCTCCGCCCGCGAGGGCGCCTTTGCCCTGGCGGACCGGGGCACCCTGTTCCTGGACGAAGTCGGCGAGCTCCCCCTCCGCCTGCAGGCCGAGCTGCTCCGAGTCGTCCAGGAGGGCACCTACAAGAAGCTGGGCGGCAGCACCTGGCAGAAGACGGACTTCCGACTGGTCTGCGCCACGAATCGTGATCTCCAAGGCCAACTGGACTCGGGGGCCCTGCGTCGGGATTTCTACTACCGCATCGCCAGTGCGCGCATCCACCTGCCCGAACTGGACAAACGGCGCGAGGACATCCTGCCACTGGCGCGCCACTTCCTGCTGGAAGGGCGGCCGGACAGGAAGACCTCCGCGCTCGACCCCGCCCTGCGAGACTACCTGCTGACTCGCGAGTACCCGGGCAACGTCCGCGATCTCCGCCAGCTCGTGCTGCAGATCGGCCTGCGCCACGTGGGGCCGGGCCCGTGCACGATGGGGAGCGTGCCCGAGGACCAGCGTCCCGATCCCGGGAAGCTACCGACGCTCGGGCGGGATGGGCGCTTCGAAACCTCGATCCGGGCGGCTCTGGCGCAGGGCGCGGGGCTCAAACAGATCAAAGAGACCGCCGCCGACGCCGCGGTCCGGATCGCGCTGGCGGACGAGAAAGGCGACGTCAGGCGGGTAGCCCGCCGCCTCGGAGTCACCGACCGGGCGATTCAGCTGCGGCGCCGGGGTTGGGAGGAGAGGGCGAAGAGCAGCCACTGATCTGCCGAAACAAGCTTCGCTCGGACCGGAGCTTCGAGAAGGCCCCCGCGAAATCCGCTTCGCGATTTCCCGGCGCAAAGGGCGTTTTCACTCGGCACGGGATCTGCACCGAGCTCCGGCAAGCGAGGTGCCCGAGCAATGCTGATCATCGACTGCCACTGCCATGCCGGTCCGGGCGACGGGCTGCGGGGGCCCTGGGACACGAGAGCGCCGATCAAGGACTACCTGGTGCGCGCCACGCGGGCGAATATCTCCCGGACTGTGCTGTTCGCGGCCTTTCATTCGGACTATCGCCGCGCCAACCGCCTCGTTGCCCGCATCATCGGCCTGCACCCGGAGCGTTTCTACGGCTTTGCCTTCGTCCATCCGGAGCGCGACCGCGGCCGGGTCGAGCCCATGGTCCGGGAGGCTGTCCGGCGCCATGGATTCCGTGGCATCAAGGTGCATCGCTACGACGCTCCGATCAGCCGGGAGATCTGCGAGGTAGCGCGCTCCTTCGCGCTGCCGGTGCTCTACGACGTGATGGGCAAGGTGGCGCAGGTGGAGCTCCTGGCCGGCGAATACCCAGGAGTCGACTTCATCATTCCGCATCTGGGCAGCTTCGCCGACGATTGGGCGGCCCAGACCTGCTTCATCGGTCTTCTGGCGCGGCACCCGAACGTCTACACCGACACCTCCGGCGTTCGGCGCTTCGACCTGCTCGAGAAGGCGGTCGAGCTGGCCGGCGCCAAGAAGATCCTCTTTGGCTCGGACGGCCCCTGGCTCCACCCCGGGGTCGAGCTGGCGAAGGTGCGGGCCCTGGGGTTGCCCTCGCGTGACGAGCGCCTGGTGCTGAGCGGCAACCTCCTGCGGCTCATCTCCCGGGTCCGCCCGAAGCCGCGATCTCCCGCAGCGCCGGCCGTGAGGAGGTCGCCGCTCCAAAAGGCGGCGCCGGACCCGTGGGTCGCCAGAGAGCTTTCTCCCTGAGGCCGGCGCCCGAAGGTCATTTCGGCCGCGGCGTGCCGCCGAGCCGCGGCCACCGAAATGGAGTTCGCGGACATTGGCCGTAGGTGAGGCTTTCGGCCTGGCACGGGACCTGCACCGTCGTAGACGCGCAAAAGACGCGAAACAGCCGTGAAAGGAGACTCCATGCTCGATGAAGAGTTGGTGTTGGCCGGCGAGCTTCTCTCGCTCGACGACGACTACGAGCTGGACCGATTCCTCGGGGGCCTCATCCGCGGGGCGAGTCGCGCTGCAGGCCGGGCGCTGCCACCCGAACAAGGGAGGGTCCTGGGTGGCATTCTCAAAGCGATCGCCAGGCAAGAGCTGCCGGCGCTCGGCCATCCTGAGTCTTCCGAGGTCGAGGACGAGCTGAAGCGGGCGCGCAGGTTTCTGCGCCGCGCATCCTCCGCAGCGCGGCGGGCCGCGGCGATCCCGCGCAAAGTGCCACCGCGGACAGCCGCCCGGCTGGCCGTCGTGAAGGCGTTCAGGCGCCGACGACGGCGCCGCAAGCGCAGTCCCAGCCGCCGGCGCCCGGTGACGGCGGCCCCGCGGAGCGGCGCGCGGTGGCCGCGACAACCGGCCACTGGCAGCGCCCGGATTCGCTGGGCCCAGGAGGCCTTGAACCGTGTCCTGGGCCTTCGCCTGGCCGTCGACGGGATCGTCGGACCGCAGACCCGCAGCGCCACCCGCTCCTTCCAGGCGCGCGTCGGGCTCGTGGTCGACGGGATTCTCGGGCATCGCACGCTGGCGGCCCTGCGCAAGGCCGTGCACAGCGCCCGACCGCGCCCCCGACCTACGCCGCCGCCGGCAGCGCCCCCGCAGGGCGAACCGGCGCCGCCCGCGGAGCCCGCAGCCCCGGCGGCGCCCGGAGAGCCCACGGTCCACCTCAATGAGGGGGTCGTCATCTCTCCGAATGCCGTCAACACTCTCAAGGAGGTTCTCCGATCGGCCCGGCTCGGCAGCGCCACCATCACCAGCGGACGCCGCACCAGCCAGGAGCAAGCGCGGGTGATGTACAACCTCATCCAGCAGAAGGGCGTTCAGTACGCCAAGGATCTCTACGGCTCGAACGGCGACCAGGTCATCGATGTCTACGCCGCCGGCAAGGGCGCCGGCCAGAGCCCCGACGCCATCAGGCAGGCCATGCAGAGCAGGATCCTGCAGCTGGGCCCCGCCAACGTCTCCAAGCACGCCAGCGACGACCACGACGTCTTCGACGTCGCTCCTTCATCGATCGCCGACAAGAGCGCCTTCGAACACGCCCTCGAGGCCGCCCGCGCGGCCGGGCAGATCGACAAGGTGATCATGGCCAACGGCGATCCCGCGTACCACGTCGAGATCAAGCTCAACCCGAGCGAGGAGGAGCTGATGCTCCGCGCCCTCCGGGCGCACCCGCTGGCCCGCGCTGCGTATCCCGCCGCGGGCGCCCGATCGCTACAGTTCGAGATGGATTGAACAAGGAGGCGGCGGGTCCATCGCCGCCGCCGGCGTCAGATCGCTGCGAGGATCGCGTCAGCCAGCCGGTCGATCTCGCTCCTCGTGTGGTCCGCTCTGAGAATGAACAGCAGGCGGCGAGAGCGCAGGAGAACGCTCCGGATCCCGCGCCGCAACAGCAGCCGCCGTACCGCCTCCGTGTCGACGCCGGAAGTCGACGCCAGAGACTGGACAGGGAACAGCCCGCCACCGGGCGTGAGTCCCACCGCGATCAACCGCCGGCGAAAATGCCGTACGTTGCGAGCCAGGCGCAGCCGTAGCGCGTCGCCTCGCGTCTCGTTGATCCTCAATGCCCGCCGGGCTGCCAAGACCGCCGGAATCGAGGGTGGACTGCAATGGACCCGAGTCTCGCTCTCCTGCTGGAACCGGGCAACGAACTCGCTGCTCGAGGCCAGAACGGCGATCGGCACTCCGAGGCCTTTGGCCAGGGAGCTCACGACCACGATGTCGGGCGAGGAGACACCGGCGCGGCGAAGCGCACCTCCACCCCCGCGCCCATACGGCGCACCAGGGCCGGGCGTCCGCCCGAAGATCCCCAGCGCCTGGGTGTCGTCCAGTACCAGAAGCCCGCCGCGGGGCCGGAGGAGCTCGAGGTAGTCCCGGATCGGCGCCAACCGCCCGCACGCGGGACAGACTCCGTCGACCGCCAACAGAGGCCGCGGGCCGTTGCCGGCCCGCCCGAGCGCACCACCCAGAGACTCCGGCTCGAAGTGGGGCACCACCTGCACCTGCGCCCCCTTGGCGGCCGCCCGCTCTACACCCCAACCCGCGATGGGATAGAGGCCGGCATCCACGTAGATCGCCAGCGGATCCGCCGCCGCGATCCCGAAGAGATCCCAGAACAAGTGCAGCGTCGATGAGCCGAAGACGCCCGCCGCGCAGCCCATCAGGCCTGCCAGTTTTCGTGCCGTGGCTTCTGCCTGCAGCGGAGGTCTGAGCGCCGCCGGAGCGCCTGTGCTGAACTGCTGCCAAGGCCCGAGCGACCTACTGCCGTGCTGGAGACCCAAGTAGAGCGACGTCGTGCAGTCGATCATCCCCGACGGAATAGCGTCTTCATCGCCCCGCCAAGCCGGCTCTTGGCGTGCTGGGTCACGAGACCCAGGCCTCGATATCCCGCTTGACGTTCTCGGTGATCTTGGTAGCGATGCCGCCGACGAACGGACTGTCGTCGGTCCTGAACGGATCACAGGCGTGCAGGATACCGATGAGGTTGCGGACGCTCCGCCAACGCA
>JAOTUO010000137.1 GCA_029863845.1 Myxococcales bacterium | reverse complement strand
GCGACCGGCCGCTCCTCGACCGATGTCCGCTTCTCGTTCTCCCGATGCGCGAAGATCGCCGCGTATCCGGCCGCAGCCGACTGCTCATGCGCGGGATAGTCGTAGGCGGTGCGTTCGTACTCCCGGGCCGCCTCGCCAAAGTCCTCGTGCTCGAGCAGCAGATCCGCCAGCCGATAGTGGATGGCCGGGGTCTCTGGATCCTGCGGGAACGATGCCAGATGGGCGCGATACCAGTGGAGAGCCTCCTGGAAGTTCTCGGGCCTCTCCTCTGCGCGATCCTCTTCCTGGTAGAGGGCGTGGTAGTGATTCGCCAGGTCCTCGAGGTTGCTCTTCAGGTCGCCGAGCACTTCCGGCGAGTCGTTGGCATCGAAGTGGAGCCAGTAGTCGGACTGCAGGCCGTACCGCCCCGCAAACTCCTTCTTCGACTCGAGAACGAGCCTCGGGAACCCGCCCGCCTCGTAGATCTCGACCACCCGCATGCTGAAACGCGGCGATACCCGGTGCAGGGGATGGAGACCGACGAAGGCCTTGTAGACGACCGCTGCGTCGTTGTAGCGGAGCTTCTCGAGGTAGAACTCACCCAGCTGGCTGTAGATGCGAACTTCGTAGCTGCGCTGCCCGTTCTCGACGAAGTACGCCTCGATGGCCTTGGGACCACCCAGGCTGGAGAAGCTGAGGCTGATCACCCGAAACGTGTCGGCGATACGCCGCTCGTCCGTCTCGTCCTGCGACTGATCGAAGTCGTATCCGATGGAAACCTTGTAATCGAGCAACGCGATGTACTGGTCCAGCGCCTGGTCGTGGAGCTCCTGCATGTAGAGCGTCCAGCCGAGCTTGTACAGGGCCAGCTCGTAGTAGTCCGAGACCTCGCCTTTCGCGGTGATGGCCGCATAGGCGTCCTCTGCATCCAGGAACCTCTTTCGAGTGAAGAAGTACTCGGCCCGTCTAAACTGCACCTCGTCCATGTACCGTGAAGACGGGTACTCCCTGACGAGTCGTTCGGTGACCGCGATGGCCTCGTCGGTCCGCCCCAGCTCGTCGTACGCGCGAGCCTTCTGATAGAGGACCCAGTCGTTGTACTCGTAGGTCGGGTAGGTCTCGAGGATCCGGTCGTAGAGCTCAATCGCCTCCAGTGGACCCGCCCACGGCACGTGCTCGCCACCGGGCAGCTCGACATCCGGGTTCTCGGTCGACGGCACGAACCCGTCTGAGCCGGCGGCGCGGCGCTCGAAGGCGTGGTCGGACTCCACGTCGTATGCCATGCGGGCGGGCCCGGGCGACAAGGGGTGCGCTGGCATCCTCGCACCGGTCGACTCGGGGGCCGGCAGCACGGCACCGCCTCCCTGACCGAAAATTCCGTACTCCTTCTCGAGCTTCAGGTCCGCAAGGCGCCGCATCGCCTCGGGCGTCAACGCAGACTCGGGTGCCCCCTCGAGGAACTTCTTGTACCCGAGCATGGCCTGATCGAGGCCGTCCTGTACGTGAACTTCCGTCACGTCCGGCTCCACTCGGTGGAGGTCCGCCAGGGTCCGCCTGTTGGGATTGGCACAGGCCAGGACGAGAGCCGAGGCAAGGAGCAGAACTGTACGTGCGCTGCGCATCGATCCTCGATCCTTACTGGGCCTGTGCCTGGGCCTTCACGGCGCGGTCATAGCTGTCTGCGAATGCGAATCGCGCCTTGTTCTGGTAGGCCTCCAGGCGCTCCCGGCGCGCGGCGAGCTCCCGGATCGCCACGGACTCCAGCATGTGGCCCTGCCGGGCCATCAGCACATCGATGCGCTCGAGTGCGTTGGCGACGCGCCCTCGCAGACCGTCGATCTGGGGCTGGTAGCCGACGTAGCTGTGCACGGCCGCCTGTCGCGTCCGGACGTAGCGGTCGTACTGCGCCGTCAGCTTCTCCACGTCTGCATTCAGCGCGCGTAGATGCGCGTGAGCGTCCGTCAGCCTCTGGTGGTACTGCGTCTCCAGACCCCAGGTCAGCACGCCCCTCAGTCGCTGGATCCGAAGGCGCAGCGCCGCCTGCTCTGGACCGCTCGCTTCAGCGAGTCCCGCCGCCAGCTGATCGAGTCGTGCTTCCAGACCTTGCTCGCTCGCGGTCGCGAGCAGATCCGGCCTCGGTGCCGTCAGCATCTGCTGCAGACGCTGATGCAGGTGCTTGCGTTGCTCGAGCCTCAGCCGAATCTGCGCATCGAGCTTCCTGAATCGAGGATCGATGTCGGGGAGCAGGAGCTCGTAATAGGCGCGACGGAGGCGCGTGATGTCCTCTGAGGCATCGAGGTCGCGCTGCCACGAGACCAGCTTCTTCCTGAGATCTGCCAGATCGAGATAGTTCTGCAGGGCGGTCTGGAAGTGGTGCGAGGCCATCAGAGCGACCAGATAGAAGGTCTCTGGCGCTTCGGGCAGGCTGCGCAGGCGGACGACCCAATCCTTGTCCTGCCGGATCTCCTCGCGCACCAGCGCCTTCAGGAACGCGCCGTTCCGGATGCTTCCGATCGAGGCGTCCACTTTCTCCAGCTCATGGCTGAAGGTCTTCACGGCGCGCTCGTACAGCACCGCTGCCCGACCATGCACGTCCAGCTTGCTGTAGGCGTAGGGCAGCGCCAGCATGGCTTCCTGAACGGAGCCATCGGTGGCATCGCGCCCCGCCAGGATGCTCCAGGGCACGAGCGCCCGTTCGAAGTTCTCCGCGGAGGCGTCCGCCCACCCCGCGCCCAGCAAGGCCCGGTTCGAAAACGGGCCTTCGAGCCGAACCCGGTCCAGAGAGCGCTGCGCCCATTCGAACTCCGATGCCTCGAGCAGCATCGTTCCAAGAACGAAGTTGGCTTTGTCGCGGATCGCCAGCGTCTCGCGCTGTCGACCCTTCACCCGTCCGGCCTTGTCGAGCTGCCGGATGGCCTCTTCAGGCCGCTCGTCTCGCAGCAGAGCGATCCCGAGGTTGTACGTCGAGAAACCCTTCAAGTCTTCAGAGCCCTGCACGCGTCGGAGCACATCAACGGCCTCCGACGCGCGACCGAGTGCCATGAGGACGTTGGCCCGGAGGAGTTCGATGTCGTCCCGAATATCCTCGGGAACGTGGCCATGGATTACCTCCAGGGCACGGAGCGCATCCTCGGGCTGACCCTTGTGGAAGTGGATGCGCGCCAGCCGGAAGGCCGCTTCGTTGCGCACGGGATCGGCGACGTCTGCCTCCAGTACCGCCTTGACGGCTCGCCCCGCACGCTGGTGCATCCGATAGTGGAGCTCGAAGTCGCCGACCGAGAACTCCGCATGATCGATATGGGGATAGAGTGAGTCGAGCTGGGGCTCATCGACGCCATAGTGCTGGGCCATCTCGGCGTCGAGGCGCTCGAGTGCCTCGAAGTAGTGCCCCTGGTAGGCATGAAAGAGCGCCTCTCCGAAGTAGGGGTCCTTCAGCTCCATGCTCGTGGCGGAGCCGGCGGTGACGAGAGCCACCAGGATGCCGAGGACGGGATGGGGAGAGACGGCGCGCATGAGCTACTGGTCCCCGACCTCGATGCTGGCATTGCCGAATTCGTTGGCGGCCAGCTCGATGCCGATGAGCTTCGGCCCGACTTCCTTCTCGATGCGGAAGGTCTCCATCCCGCTGAAGTCCCTGCCGCTCGGCAGCTTGCCGAAGACCGAGACGTCGAGGCGATGTTCACCGGTGGGGAGATTGCCGGTGTAGATGCGCTGCACTCCGCCCCTCTTCAGGGCTTCGAGCTCCTTGAAGCTGTAGATGTGATGCGCGACGAGCTCGCCGTCGATCTGGATCCGGACCGAATCGAGCCGTGACTTCTCGTCTTCGGCAAGAGATATGAAGACGGCAACCTGGGTGTCGGACGGATAGAGCAGCTTCTCTTCGAGTCGACTGAGCTCCGCGGCGATGCTCAAGACGTCCGACTTGATCTCCTGGACCTGTTCGTCCAGGCTCCGCATCGGCGCGTTGGAGACCTCCTCAGCGCTCACTGCCAGACCGCTGAGCAAGAAGAGAGCAAGGACCAGCGTCCAGACGCTCCGGTGGTGGAACGGGTCGAAGAAGAGCGCACGCCGTTCCCGACGCTGACGGCGCGAATTCCTGGCCACGGTCGACTGCGAGTCGCGGAGCAAATCGCTCACGGTTGCATTCCTCACGGTTACGCCGCTAAAACGATGCATCGGCAATCCGGAGACGCAGCTGATGTGAGACGTGGTACAGCAACTCGTGTGCAAGTCCCGGTCCGCCGGTGCGCAGGGGACCGGCACTTCGAAGGCAGCGAAGGCGCACAGCGCGTGCTAAGCGCCTGCACGATTCGACGCGACTGGCAAGAGGGGATCGACACGACGCGTCCGTATCGAGCAGCGGCGTGCTGCCCGGCTCAGGGACATCGGTGAGATCGCGTTAACGACCCGATCGTGTCGATTCGGATCGACGTCCGTGCGATGGGACCATGGTCAAGAAGGAATCGGCGGAGAAGGTCGTCCGGGACATCCGGCGGAGGTTCCGACGGCCCCTCGTTCTGGTGCTCGGACCGGCGACGTGCGCAACCGGGCGAGATCCCTGGCGACCCGCCGTCAGCCCTTTCGAATCATCTCGAGGGCTCGGACCGCAGCCTGCTCCAGGGAGCGGTAGCCACACTTCTCGACGCGCGCGAGGGTGTCCATCGCCTCGGTGGCTCGCAGGCGTCCGAGGGAGCGACACGCCGCGATCCGGACCGGCACGTGCGCCGGCTCCTTCCCGCGGCTGGAGAACGTGGACAGCCAGCCCCCTTTCGCGGCTTCATCCGCGCCGAGCACTCCCCGCAGCAGCGCCACGCTTCGCGAGCGGCCTTCGCCCTCGTCGTACACCGCCAGGTCGGCGCAGATCCGACGGGCCAGGCCCTGGTTCTCCTCGTCGATCGCGCTCAGGATGCGGGCGCAGTACTCGAAGAGAGCTGGCGCCAGGGAGCGCCGCTGGAACAGCTCACCGCGCACCGTCTCCCGTATCCCGGGGTCGGGGTCGGCGAGCGCCGGAACCAGCGATTCCGTCACCAGGCACTCGCCGAGATGGCACACCGCCAGCAGCGCCTTCCTTCGCACCCGCGGGTGGGCATGCTCGCGAAAGCCCGCGGCGATCGCGGCGGCATCCGGATCGCCCACCCGTTCGAGGATGCCCAGCAGATCCAGCAGGTAGTCCAGGGGCAGGTCGGGCTTTCGCAGCTCCCGGCTCACGAAGCACTGGGCCGGACGCTTGAACTCCACCAGTAGATCCTTGAGCGCCTGGCGCGTGGGGCCCGGGCCGGACTCGCGCAGGATCGAGCACACCGTCGGCAGGACGGGTTCGCCCACGAGCCGGCAGAGCTTCAGCAGGAACTCCCGCCCGAGGTGGTCGGCCTCCTCGAAGCGGTGGGGCAGATCCTCCGCGAGCTCCGACGCGACGAGCCGCTCCATCCAGGCGTCCGCCATATCCGGCCGCTCCTCGAAGGGTGCGGGCTCGGCACGGCCCGCCGCCACGCGCTCCAGGATCTCGAGCGACGCCGAGAACTCCCGGCATGCGAGCAGGGTCGGGAAGATCGACGCCAGGGAGTCGAGGTGCGCCTGGTAGTCCGCTGCATCGCGCGCGCAGTCGAGGCGCCTCAGACCCTCTTCGTTGCTCTCGAGAAAGACCGCTGCCTTGCGTTCGAGGGCCAGCTTCTCCTGCAGGAAGAGCGGTAGGTCGCCGGGTGTGAGCACGTTGTTGGTGAGGAGCGAGCGGAACGAGTCCTCGAGATGGTGCACCTGCGCGGCCCCGACCTGCTGCGATACGCGCCGCGCCACGCGCTGCAGCATCTCGAAGCGCTCGCCCCCTCCACGCCGGGCTTCGAGGAGATCGGTAGCGAGCCCGCTCAACAGCTCCGGGACGACGTCCAACGGAACCGCCGCCAGGATCTGGTTCTCGAGCTCGGCGACCTGCTCCTCGCCGGCATCGTCGGGCCGCTGCAGCGCGAGATCGCAGTTCTCGAGCAGCTCGCGGAGAACGTCGACATTGCGCAGGGGGCGGACGACGTCGCCGAAGACCTGCATCCGGACCCGTTGCAGCTCCTCTCCGTTCAGGTGCTGGTAGAGGGGGATCACCGAGAGGTCCTTCCGAAGCCGGGTCAGGGCCATCTGCACCCGCCAGCTGAGCTGGCGCCCCGCGACGCGATCCTTCTGGAAGACCACCGAGATGTTGTGGATCCGCTCCTCCGCCAGCGTCTCGGCCGAGGTCCCGCCCACCTGGGCCAGGAGATTCACGAACCGGTGGAACTCCTCTTCGCCGAGCGAGCGCTTGAGCGAGAGGCTCGAGAGGGAGTTGCTCTCGAAGAAGTGCGCGAGCTTCGTGGTGTAGACCTCGGCCATCTCCTCGCGCATCACGGCCGAGAGCTCGGTCGGCTCGTCGAAGACTCCGTAGACCAGCATGGTGTGCTTCTCACCCATCGTGCGCAGGTAGAAGGTGACCTCGGGCTGGTCCCGCAGCAGCTCGGAGAAGGGGGCGTAGAGACGCCGCTTGGCCTTCTCCGATTCCTCGTGACCGGCGGTGTAGTAGGAGGTCTTGGTGGCAGCCTGCACGAACTGCACCGTGAAGTCCGTGAGGTCCTCCTTGAGCTCGTCCGCCTGCCGCCTCTCCCCGCTCGGGGGCTCGGGTCGAGGGATGGCGGCGGCGGGGCTCTCGACCTCCAGTGGCTCCAGATCCTCCAACGGCTCCGAATCCAGCAGCGCGGGCTCGGCCGCCAGAAGAGCCCGGATCGTCGCCTGCTTCTCCGCGTCGAAATCCAACAGCTGAAGCTGCAGCTCGTACGGACCGTCCTCGCCGCAGGGCATCTCCCGCGCGCCTACGACCCGTGCGACGACGCTGAGCGTCCCCGCGTCCTCGGGAAGCACCAGCCCCAGCGACAGCTGCGTGTCCTGGGGCAGCGCCTCGGCGTTCCCGATCACGAAGCCGTGGTGCACCAGGAGCGTCTCGAAGTGCTCCTTCAAGTCCTCCCGCGTCGGGAAGACGATGCTCCGCGCCCGAGCAGCGGCCTGCACACGGTCGCAGCTGGGGCAGTGCGCAGCGGCGTCGGGGAGATCTGCTCGGCATTCCGCGCAGGAGCCCATGCCCCGGAGAATCGGCTGAACAGCCCCCTCAGGTTAGCCCGCACGCGGCGCAACCTCGCGCCGAATCTCGGGATCTCGTCAGCGGTCTGGTGCCGGGCGGGTCGGCCACTCGCCTTGTCTGCGCCCGGTGAGCGCCGGATCGGGTGAGTTCCTCGGCGCCTCGGGGGTGAGACGCCGGCGGCTCCGAAGCGCGACGGAGAGTTCATCCTCAACCGAGTGAGGTCGCGTGCTTGCCCGCCTCGAGGCGTTCGAGCGCATGGCCGGCCAGATCGAGCTCCACTGGAGCCGGTGACTCGACCTCGACACGGCTGCGATCGACGCGCACGCGAATCAGTCCGTGAGGTGTGGGTGCTGCGCCGTGAGCCCACTCGAGATCGCCGAGGCGCGGGGCGATGCGCGCGACCGCGAAGCCCGGTTCGGCCGGCTGAATGCCGAGCGTATGCATCACCAGATCGCGGGTCGGTGTGCTGCCCCAGCCGTGACAGTGGGTGCCGCCCACCCAGAGCTCCGGCCAGCTGGTCTCGCCGCGATCCAGGAACTCCTTCCAATCGCGGCAGAGCGCCGGGATCTCCTCGGCGCGGCCTGCGCTCGCCACCGCGTCGTGTACGACGTAACGGTAGAAGGGTTGGGCCGCGACGATCTCGTTCTCGACGTCCCAGTTCGGCTCGCCGGGACCCATGGCCAGGTAATGCTGGCCCACGATCTCGGCCCAGGTCGGGCGCACGAGCCGCGTCCGGTCGAGAATCGCGTCGAGCACGCGCTCGATCCGATCTTCAGAAACGAGCTCTGCCCAGATAGCCGTTGCGCCAGCGTGCTGACTCATCGGGCGCCCCGCCTGGCCGTCGACGGCGTGATCCACGTAGCTTCCGCGGGCCTCATCCCAGAAGAGCTCGAAGGCTTCACGAATCTCGCCGTGGAGACCGCGCGCCCAGGCGGCCCGCCCCTGGTCGCCCAGCCACTCGCTCATATCGGCGAACTCCAGCAACGCCCGGGCCCACTGGGCATTGAGACACGAGGACGTGTCCGAGAGGTGGAGCGCCGCCCAGTCGATCAGCACCCATTGGTCCACATGGCGAATGAGGCCGTGGTCCCCGCGATAGGGCAAAAACCAGCGAAGCACGTTCTCTACGCCCGGGAGGAGTCGTCCGATGAGATCGCGGTCGCCGGTGTAGCGCCACAAGTTCCAGAGAGAGCGGATCCAATGGAGGGGCCACTCGGGGATCGTCACCGACATCGCCTCGAGGTCGCTGCCGGCGGCCATCGGCAGCATGCCGTCCGGTCGCGGGGAGTTCGACATCTCCGCGTGCCAGCGCGCGAGGCCCCAATCCGCGTTCGTGGTGAGATGTACCATCTGGTGGACCACCGCGTCGCCCGTCCAGCCGCGCTGCTCCCGCGACGGGCAATCGAGATAGGCGTCGTGCGCGTTGATGGCGACGCTGCGCTTGCCGACCTCGTAGATGCGATCGAGGACGGGGTCGCTGCAGGCGAACTCCGGGCCCGGACGCACCGGATAGAGGCGCTCGCGCACCCAGAAGCGGCGCACCGTCACGGGCCCGGACGCGCCGCGGATCGCGAGGAGCGCGAAGCGGAATCCCATCGGGTCGTAGCTCTCGAACACGTCGTCGTGACCGCGGGTGCGGTAGCGGAAGGTCGAGTCGGAGGTCGGGTCGAGGACGCGCGAGTCCGGCGGGGCTTCTGTCTCGCGAACCGCGAGCTCGATCTCCACACCCGCGGGCGCCGTGACCTCCATGCCCACGAGACCCGAGACGATCTCGCCGAAGTCGACGCGCAGCAGGAGCGTCCCGTCACCCTCGAGTGTGACCGGGAGCTCCGCCCCGACGTCGAGCGTCTCGAGCACCGGTCGCTTTTCGTCCGCGAAGGCTGCCAGAGGCGGCGGCTCGGCGGGCTCCGCCGCCTCGACGCGCCAGGCCCGGGCGACCGCCGGCGTGCGCGTGTCTCCCTCGAGCTGGGGGATGGGCCGCCGGCGCAAGGCGCCGTACGGGTTCGACGGGGGCGACGTGACGCGCGCATCGCCGCCTATGGTGAGAGGGTTGATCTCGACGGCGGACGGCCAGTCCGAATCGTCGAACCCGGGTCGCTCCCATCCGACCGGGAGCTTCGACGCATCGACGTCTTCCTTCGGCACCGTGCTCACACCGCCACGGCCAAGCGGACGCCAGGCTTCCCCGAGGAGGCTCCGCCACGATCCGTCGGATCCAATCCACTCCCCATCGCCCAGGTCGAGCTCGAACGCGGCAGCACCCCGCCGGCCCAGCCCGATCGAGGGACGCGCCGGGGCCCACCACGGAGTGGCAACGGCGTAGAAGCGCGCGTGGATCGCGATCGTGTTCGATCCCGTTCGCAGATAGGGAGCCAGGTCGAGGGCGTCGTAGTGGAGCTTCGAGAGATCCCCGCGCACAGGCCCCCGCGACACCTCGTCGCCGTTCACGAACAGCACGTAGCGGGAGTCCGCGACGACGCGCGTCTCGGCCTGCGCCGGCACCCGCTCGAGGGAGAAGGTGCGCCGCAGTAGCGCGTGCTCCTCCGCCGTTCCCATCGTGTCCACCCCAAAGATCTTGCCCGCGTGCGAGAGATTCGAAGGCGACCAGATCCAGTTGGCGTGCCAGCGTCGATGACTCATTCGATTCCCGATCATCCTGCGAGGGCCTTCGGCCGCTCGTCGACCTTGTGCGCCCGGTAGTCAGCCTCACGATACTCGGCGATCGGATCGATAGCGCCACCCGCGCGGAGCCGCTTCGCTGCGAGGAGAGGTTCCACGTCGACCCGCAGCGCTCCGCGCAGGCCGGCTCAGCGGGTTTCCGCTAGAGGGCCGCTCGACTGCCTTCGGGGCTCGACGTCCGGAAGCATCTGGAGCAGGCGAGTGCAACGGCATACATCCCGAAGCCGGCGAGAAGCGCCCGACTGAAGCCCCAGTTCATGGCGAGGAGCATTCCGACTGCGGAGCCAAGCACGGAGGTGGCGCCATGTCGACCCCGATTCCGGAGCGGCTCGCCAGAGAAGAGTTGGCGTTAATGCGGGTCGCGCTCGCGAGATCCCAGGCGCTGGATCGGGAAATCGTTTCTGGCGCCCCCGGGGGGCTCCGCCCCCCGCACCCCCCGTTTACACTGGATCGCTCAGAAGGCCAGGAGGATCCTGGTCTCAAAAGCGGTCAACCGTCCACGGAACCCAGGTAACTCCAATGTGGCTGTACGGGCGGCGCAGGCGCAGGGTGCTGTAGCCCGTAGCCGCAGCCCATCGCGTCTTTTTTCGCCCCAGAAATATCAGTGGCTCTTAGCGTCCCGCGTCGCGTAGGGGCG
>JAOTUO010000136.1 GCA_029863845.1 Myxococcales bacterium | reverse complement strand
CTGGGCGATGGGTGAGCAGGCTCCCCGGCGCCTGCGGGGCAAGTCGATGGAGGACGTGATCTTCGGGGGCGCCGAGGGTCGCGCGGGCGTCGGCATGGCCGAGGTCACGCTCAGCTTCGACAACGGCGACGGCGCCGGTCCGCCCGAATTCGCCACCTACAGCGAGATCCGGATCGCGCGTCGCCTCTATCGCTCCGGCGAGTCGGAGTACCGGATCAACGGAACTGCCTGCCGGCTGCGCGACGTGCAGGACTTCTTCCGCGACACCGGGATCGGGACCAAGGGCTACACGATCGTCGAGCAGGGCCAGATCGCCGAGATCGTCTCGGCCCGGCCGGAGGATCGCCGCGTCATCATCGAGGAGGCGGCCGGAATCGGGAAGTACAAGGCGCGGCGCCGCGAGGCCGAGTCCAAGATCCAGTCGACCGAGCAGAACCTGCTGCGCGTGAACGACGTCCTCGGCGAAATCCGGCGTCAGATCAACTCGATCGAGCGCCAGGCGAAGAAGGCCGCCCGCTACAAGCGGCTCCGCGAGACCGCGCGCGTGCTGGATCTATCGCTGGCGGCCGACGACCGCGGGGATCTCATCGCCGAGATCGAGGCCGCCGGGCGGCGGCTCCAGACCCTGCGCGACGATTTGACGGCGCTCGAGACGCGTCTCGCCGAACGCGAGCTGGCGACCCAGGAGCGGCGCATCGAGCTGACCGAGCGCGAGCGCGTGCTCAGCCAGGGGACCGAGGTGCTGCTCGGCTTCCGGACCGACATCAAGCACCACGAGAGCCGGATCGAGTTCGGGCGCCGGGAGCGTGAAACGCTGGCGGAAACGATCGCCGCGCGCGGCCAGGAGCTCGAAGGCCTGAGCCAGCAGCTGCGGATCCTGGAAGCCGAGAGCGGCGAGACCGGGGACGAGCTGCGAGCCGTCGAGCGCGCCGTCGACTCCGAGCAGGAGATCCTCGCCGGCGCCGAGGCGGCGGCGCGGGAGGGCAAGCAGCGCGTCCGGGACCTGGACGCCGAGCGCGAGACGGCCAACGCCGGTTTCGTCGAGTTGCTCACCCGCATCGCCCGCGCCGAGGATCGGATCGCCGCGATCGACGACCGCGTGGCGCAGCTCGACGCGCATCTGCGCAGCGCCGACTCGGAGCTCGATGTCGCCCAGTCGGAGGCGACGCGCGCGGACGGCGAGCAGCGCGCGCTCGAGGAGGGGCTTCGCAATCTCCTCGCCGAGCGCGACCGCCTGATGGGGCTCGTGCGGGCTGGCCTCGACGCGGATGAACGGGGAAGGGCGCGCGAGCGGGACGCCACCGAGCAGCTGGCCAAGCTGCGCGAGCGGCGGGAGACGCGCCGCTCGCGCTTCGCGTCTCTGCGCGAGGTGGTCGAGCGCCGCGAGGACGTGGGTGAGGGGACGCGGCACCTGCTCGCGCGGGACGAGGCCGAGCGGCGCGCCCTGGGCGTTCGGGGGCTGCTGCGCGACGTGCTCGAAGCGGACCGCGAGGTCGAGCGCGCCGTGGAGGCCGTGCTGGCCGAGCGCGCAGAGGCGATCGTCGTGGATCGCGCGGAGGGAGCCGTGTCGGCTCTCGAGCTGCTTCGCGCGGCCCGGGCGGGCCGCGGGATCTTCGTCACCCTGCCGCCGCCCCAGCCGGAGGCGCTCGGAATCGTGCCGCTGGGCCAGCCCCTGCTCGAGCGGGTCCGGCCGCGTCCGGGCTACGAAGGCCTCGCTCGCGCGCTGCTCGGCGGTGTGAATCTGGTCGACGGGCTGCGCGAGGTGGTCGAGGTCTACGGCGCGGGCCGGCTGCCCGCGACCTTCGTGACGCCCGCCGGTGACGTGCTCGCGCCGGACGGGACCGTGCGCGGCGGTGAGGTCGCCTCCGACGAGCGGGTGGGCGCCGGCCTGCTCGGCCGGGTGCGGGAGATCCGGGATCTCGAGGGCGAGGTCGCGGAGCTCGAGACCGCGGTGGAGGCCCAGGAGGCAGAGCTGCGCGCGGCGGAGGCGGCGCGGGCACGGGCGTCCGACGAGCTCGAGAACCTGCGCAACCGGCACCACACGGCCGCGCTTGCGGTCGCCAATCACGAGAAGGACCTCGAGCGGACGCGGGAGCGGGTCAAGGCACTCGGCGAGTCCCAGGAGGGCCGCGCGGCCGAGCGGTCGGAGCGTCTGGCCGAGCGCGACGCGCTGGTCGAGGAGCAGGCGCGCCTCGCGCGGCAGCTGGAGGAGGCGCGCGTCGAGCGCGGGAGCTGCCAGCGCTCGCTCGATGAGCTGGTGCTGCGCATCGGATCGGCTGCACGCGAGGTCTCGCGCCTCGAGATGGCCGCGACGGAGCGCCGGGTCGAGCACGCCGGCCGGGCCGAGAAGCGGGACCGCCTGCGCGTGGCCTTCGAGCGCGCCGCGACATCCGCGCGGGAGACCCGAGAGTGGATCGCTCGCCGGGAGCAGGAGATCGCGGGCGCCGGGGTGCGCCGCGAGGCGATCGCGCAGGAGCTGCGGGACTCCGAGACGGCCCTCGAGACGCTGTTGCAGCAGGAGGAGCAGGCCCGGGCGAGCAACGACGAGAAGCGCGAAGCCTACGAGCGCGTGGCTGCGAGCCTGAGCCAGCTCGACGAAGCGGCCCGCGGACTGCGCGGCGAGGTGGACGCGAGCCGCGACGCGATGGGCGCCGCCGAGCTCGCGGTGCGTGAGGCGGAGCTGCGGCTCACCCATCTCCTCGACTCGATCCGCGAGAAGTGGGACGTCGATCTCGTCACCTGGACGCCGCCGGACCTGGGGCCGGAGTCGCTGATCGCGGCCGCTACGTCGGAGGCGGCCGGCGCGCCGGAGGCCGCCGTCGAGGCGATCGAGGGGGAGGAGGATGGCCCGGGGGTGGACGCGGCCGGCGAGATGCTCGCGAACGCCCGGCTCGCGCGGGAGCCGCGCGAGCAACGCGCCGCGAAGCTCGCGGAGGTGCGCGACCGGCTCCAGAGCCTCGGAGAGGTCAATCTGGGCGCGATCGAGGAGCACGAGGAGCTGAACGAGCGCTTCCGCTTCCTGAGCGAGCAGAAGGCCGACCTCGACGGCAGCCTCGCCTCGCTCCGCGACGCCATCGCGCGGATCAACCGCACGAGCCGCCGGCGATTCCGCGAGACCTTCGAGGCCGTGAGCAAGCGCTTCGCCGAGAACTTCCCGCGCCTGTTCCGCGGGGGACGCGCGAGCCTGGCGCTCACCGAGACCGAGGACGTCCTCGATGCGGGCATCGAGATCATGGCCATGCCGCCGGGCAAGCGCCTGCAGAACGTGAATCTCCTGTCCGGTGGGGAGAAGACCCTCACCGCGCTCGCGCTGCTCGTTGCGGTGTTCCAGGTGCGGCCGTCGCCCTTCTTCCTGCTCGACGAGGTGGACGCCGCCCTCGACGACGTCAACGTCGAGCGCTTCAACGAGATCGTGCGCGAGCTCGCGGGCGATTCCCAGTTCGTCGTCATCACGCACAACAAGCGCACGATCCAGGTGGCCGACTGCCTCTACGGCGTCACCATGGAGCAGAAGGGCATCAGCAAGCTCGTCTCCGTGCACCTCCACTAGCCCCCCGTTACCTTTCGCGCGTCATGACCGAGCTCTGGCACGACTTCGGGATCTGGGCGGGCGCCCACCCGCTGGCGCTGGTCCTGCTCGCGGCGGCGATCCCGGTCGCGATCCTGGTCGCCTATGCGCTGCTCGAGCGGCGGCGCGGCGCAGCCGTCGAGCCGGTCCTCGCGGGGGCGCCCGCGGTCGAGGTCGCGCCCGTCGCGGGGCATCCGCCCGTCCGTCTCGCCGCGAGGCTGCGGCGGACGAGCGAGACGCTCGTGGGCCGCGTCGGAGCGCTCGTCGGCGGCCGCCGCGTGGACGCGGCGGTTCTCGACGAGCTGGAGACGCTGCTCTTCAGCGCCGATCTCGGCGTGAAGACCGCCGACAGCCTGCTCTCGCGCGTGAAGCAGGAGGCGACCGGGGCCGATGTCGACGGCCTGCGCCGCGTGCTGCACGACGCCATTCTCGAGAAGCTGCGGCGCGTCGAGCCCGACGGCGCGCTCGAGAAGCGCGGCTCTCCGCACGTGATCCTCGTGCTGGGGGTGAACGGCTCGGGCAAGACCACGACGATCGGTAAGCTCGCCGCCCGCTTCCGGGCGCAGGGCGAACGGGTGGTCCTCGGCGCCGGTGACACCTTTCGCGCCGCCGCCGTCGAGCAGCTCCAGATCTGGGGCGAGCGGATCGGCTGCGACGTGATTGCGGGGCCCTCCGGCGGGGACCCCTCGGCCGTCGCCTTCGATGCGGTGAAGGCCGCCGTGGCCCGTGGCGCCGACGTCGCGATCATCGACACGGCGGGGCGCCTCCAGACCCGGCGGCCGCTCATGGAGGAGCTGGCCAAGTTGGTGCGCGTGATCGGCCGCGAGCTCGAGGGTGCGCCCCACGAGACACTGCTCGTGCTCGACGCCAACACCGGCCAGAACGCGATCTCCCAGGCGCGGGAGTTCACCGAGGCGGCGGGCGTGACCGGCCTCGTGCTCACGAAGCTCGACGGCACGGCGAAGGGCGGTGTGATCGTGGGACTGGCCGACGAGTTCGGAATTCCCGTCAAGCACGTGGGCGTCGGCGAGGCGGTCGAGGACTTGCGCGACTTCTCCGCCGAGGAGTTCGTCGAAGCGCTCTTCGAGACCTGACCCCCCGACTTCGCCCGGCCGCGCCTTGCGCCGCGGCCGGGTCGTCGCGGGCGGGCGCTGTATACTGCGCTCCCCGCCGGATGCCTGAGCCGGCCGTGGACGGGGCGGAGGACTCGTTGAGCTCGTACGTAATGGCCCTCGACCAGGGGACCACTTCCTCGCGCGCGATCCTCTTCGATCACGCCGGGGCGGTGGTCGCGGCGGATCAGCACGAGTTCCCCCAGCACTTTCCGAAGCCCGGCTGGGTGGAGCACGACCCGGTCGAGATCTGGGAGAGCCAGCTCCGCGCCGCGCGCGGCGCGCTGAAGCGGGCCGGCGCGCAGGCGTCGGACGTCGCCGCCATCGGGATCACCAATCAGCGCGAGACGGCGCTCGTGTGGGACCGCAAGACCGGGGTGCCCATTCACCGCGCGATCGTGTGGCAGTCGCGCCAGACGGCGTCGATCTGCGAGGAGCTGCGCGCGCGCGGACTCGACGACGAGGTGCGCGCCCGCACCGGGCTGGTGATCGACGCGTACTTTTCCGGCACCAAGGTCCGCTTCATCCTCGACGCCGTGGACGGCGCCCAGCAGCGCGCGGAGCGCGGCGAGCTGGCCTTCGGCACCGTCGACGCCTGGCTGCTCCACAAGCTCACGCGCGGGCGGGTGCATGCCACCGAGTACTCCAACGCCTCTCGCACGCTCGTCTACAACATCCACGAGTGCGACTGGGACGACCTGCTGCTCGGCGAGCTGCGGATTCCGCGGGCGCTGCTGCCCGAGGTTCGGGATACGAGCGGCGTCTTCGGTCTCACGGATCCGGAATGGTTCGGTGCCGAGATCCCGATCGCCGGCGTCGCGGGGGACCAGCAGGCGGCGCTCTTCGGCCAGGGTTGCACCGTCGGGGGCCAGGCGAAGAACACCTACGGAACCGGCTGCTTCCTGCTGATGAACACCGGCCGCCAGGCGCCCGCTTCGAAGAGCGGTCTCGTCACCACCATCGGCTGGGGCATCGAGGGCCGCATCGACTATGCGCTGGAGGGGAGCATCTTCGTCGCGGGTGCGGCGCTGCAGTGGCTGCGGGACGGACTCGGACTCGTCGAGCACGCCGCGGACTCCGAAGCCGCCGCGCGATCCGTCCACGACACCGGCGGCGTCTACCTGGTGCCGGCCTTCGTCGGCCTCGGCGCGCCGTACTGGGACGAGCGCGCGCGCGGGACGGTGGTGGGTCTCACTCGCGGTACGACGCGCGAGCACCTGATTCGCGCCACGCTCGAGTCGATCGCCTATCAGACGCGCGACGTGGTCGAGTGCATCGAGGCGGACTCCGGCCTGCCGCTCGACGCGCTGCGCGTCGACGGCGGAGCGTCCCGGAACGACTTCCTGATGCAGTTCCAGGCCGACCTCCTCGGCGTGCCGGTGCTGCGCCCCGCCGTGCTGGAGGTGACGGCGATGGGGGCAGCCGCGTTCGCGGGCCTCGCGGTGGGCTTCTGGCGCGACACGAGCGAGATCGAGGCGGGCGAAGCCGGGCGGTCCGTGTTCGAGCCCTGCCTCAGCGAGGACCGCCGGGAGTCGCTCTACGCCGGCTGGAAGCGGGCCGTCGAGCGCTCTCGCGACTGGGCGCGGCCCGAGGGGGAGGGTTGAGCCGAGACGGTCCCGCCGGATCCTCGGAGCGGCCCCTCGTGATCGCGCACCGGGGCGCCTCCGGCACCTTGCCCGAGAACACGCTTCCGGCCTACGAACGAGCCGTCGAGCAGGGCGCGGACATGATCGAGATCGATCTCCACCGCACTCGCGACGGAGCCATCGTCGTCGCCCACGACGAAGACCTCGCCGGCATCGGGGGAAGCGGTGAGATCGCGGAGGCGACGCTTGCCGAGGTGCGAGCGCTCGACGCCGGAGGCGGCGAGCGCGTTCCCGAGCTCGACGAGGTGCTCGACCGCTTCGGGGCGCGCATTCCCTTCAATCTCGAGATCAAGCGGGGCCGCCGCGGGGAGTATCCGGGCCTCGAGGCGGCGGCGCTCGAGGCCGCCGATCGCCGCGGACTGCTGCGGCGCACTCTATTCTCCTCCTTCTACGACGGCGTGCTCGAACGCCTGCGGCGGCAAGCGGCGACGGCCCGAATCGGGTTCCTGCTGTCGCCGCGGGATCCGCTCCGGCCCCTCGAGCGCGCGCGTGCGGTGGGCGCCGAGGTGCTCCATCCCTGGGTCGGCCTCGCCACGCCGGATCTCGTCGCGGCGGCGCACGCCGAGGGCCTCCGCGTCTACGTGTACACGGTGGACGCAGAGGACGAGATGCGGCGCCTGCTCGACCTGGGCGTCGATGGGCTCTTCACGAATTACCCGGATCGGCTGCGGGCCCTGATCGGCGTCCCCGAGGGGGAAGACCCGTTCGGTGAACGGAGAATGGTTTAGAACGGCATTTTAGGCCTATTTGTTTGACGAATTCGGGTCTGATGCCGTATCCATTTGACCAATATGACGGGTACCCGAATAAAGTTCAGCCGCTGTGCACCCGAGTTCGACGCGACCGACCGTGCGATCCTCGAGCTGCTGCAGGAAGACTGCAAGCAACCTCTCGCCGTCATCGGGCAGAAGGTGGGGCTCAAGGCCCCAGCTGTGGTCGAGCGGATCCACAAGCTCGAGGAGGCCGGCGCCATCACGGGCTACGTGGCCCTGCTCGACGCCCGGCGCCTGGGCAAGGACGTGACCGCCTTCATCGGCGTCTCCACCGACCACCCGCGCGCCATCGGCGGCCTCGAGCGCCAGGTCGCGGCCATCGCCGACGTGCTGGATTGTCATCACGTGACGGGAGCGCACACCTTGATGCTCAAGGTCAAGACGCACAACACGGAGACGCTCGAAGATCTCATCGACAGCATCCGCTCGCTCGACGGGGTCTCCCGCACCGAGACGATGGTGGTGCTCTCGACGCACACGGAGCGGGCTCGCGTGGACCTCACGGACAGCGACGAGTTCGACGCGCGCCCCACGCGGCGAGCGGGCGGTCATCGACCCCCCGGGACGGGCAAGTGAGCTCCGCCCAGGGCCTCTACGACCCCGCCCACGAGCACGATGCCTGCGGCGTCGGCTTCGTCGCGAACATCGAGGGCGAGAAGTCCCACGCGTTGATCCACAAGGGCGTGCAGGTGCTCGTGAACCTCGAGCACCGGGGCGCCTGCGGCTGCGACCCGGAGACCGGCGACGGTGCCGGCATCCTGATCCAGCTGCCCGACCGCTTTCTGCGCCAGGAGGCGGAGAAGCTCGACATCGATCTGCCTGCGCTCGGGGCCTACGCGTCGGGCATGGTCTTCCTCTCCCAGAACCCGCTCGAACGCGACCGCCAGATGCGGCTCTTCGAGGAGCTGGTCCACGCCGAGGGGCAGCGCATGCTCGGGTGGCGCGAGGTCCCCCACGACCCTGGCGCCATCGGGCGCGACTCGCGCGCCCGGCTGCCGGTCATACGACAGGTCTTCGTGGCGTCCCGCACGCGTCTGGAGCAGGACGCCTTCGAGCGCAAGCTCTACGTGATCCGCCGCGTGTTCGAGAACGCCGCGAACCGGCGTTCGGGCTTCTTCTACGTTCCGAGTCTCTCGAGCCGCACCTTCGTGTTCGCCGGCCTGCTGATGTCGAGCCAGATCGAGCCTTTCTACCAGGACCTCAACGATCCCAGCATGGAGTCGGCCCTCGCGTTGGTGCACTCGCGCTACAGCACCAACACGCTCGGCGCGTGGGACCTCGCTCATCCCTTCCGCTACATGGCCCACAACGGCGAGATCAACACGCTCCGAGGCAACCGGAACTACATGCACTCTCGCCAGGGGACGCTGCGCTCGGAGCTCTTCGGAGACGATCTTGCCAAGCTCTATCCCCTCATGCGCGAGGCCGCAAGCGACTCGGCACAGTTCGACAACACGCTCGAATTCCTGGTCCTGGCGGGTCGGGAGCTCCCCGAGGCCATCCTGATGATGATCCCGGAGGCCTGGGAGAATCACGCGGAGATGAGCGAGGAGCTTCGCGCCTACTACGAGTACCACTCCTTCCTGATGGAGCCGTGGGACGGACCCGCCTCGATCGCGTTCACCGACGGGCGCAAGATCGGCGCGGTCCTCGACCGCAACGGCCTTCGCCCCTCGCGCTGGATCGTGACGAAGGACGGCTTCGTCGTGATGGCTTCGGAGGTGGGTGTTCTCGACGTGCCGCCCGAGAACGTACTCAAGAAGGGCCGCCTGCAGCCGGGGCGCATCTTCTTCGTCGACCTCGAACAGGGGCGCATCGTCGAGGATGAGGAGATCAAGGCCGACTACGTGTCGCGCAAGCCGTATCGCGAGTGGGTCGAGCGGGGCCGCGTGCGGCTCTCGGACCTCCCGGCCGCCGAGGCGCCACAGGGCGACATGGACCCGGACCTGCGCTTCCGACTCCAGCAGGTCTTCGGGTACACCGAGGAGGACCTCAAGTTCCTGATCGCCCCGATGGTCATCGACGGCAAGTGGGCCATCGGATCCATGGGCGACGACGCGGCGCTGGCCTGCCTCTCGGATCGCCCGCGCATGCTCTACCACTACTTCAAGCAGCTCTTCGCCCAGGTGACCAATCCCGCCATGGATTCGATCAACGAGGGCATGGTCATGTCCCTCCACTCGACACTCGGCGCCGAGAAGAACCTGCTGGAGGAGACGCCCGAGCACGCGCGGATGCTGCGCTGCGACCGCCCCATCATCAGCAACGCGGAGCTCCGGCAGATCCAGGACATCGCGCTGCCCGGCTTCCAGGTGCGGACCCTGCCGACGCTCTTCAAGGTGAAGGACGAAGGGGAGGGCCTGCGCGCCGCCCTTGACCGCCTGTGCCGCCGTGCGCGAAAGAGCATCCGCGAGGGCGCGAACCTCCTCATCCTCTCCGACCGCGGCGTGACCTCCGACCTCGCGCCGATCCCGATGCTGCTCGCCACCAGCGCCGTGCACCACCATCTGGTGCGCGAAGGTCTGCGCACCCAGTGCGGGATCGTGTGCGAGACGGGCGAGGCGCGCGACGTCTCGCACTTCGCGCTGCTGGTGGGGTACGGGGCCGGCGCGATCAACCCCTATCTGGCGTTCGAGGCCATCGCGGAGCTGGTGGCCGAGAGCACCTTCGTTCCGGAGGAGATCGACTTCGAGAGCGGGGTGCAGAACTACCTCAAGGCCTGCGACAAGGGGCTCCTCAAGACCATGGCCAAGATGGGGATCTCGACGCTGCAGAGCTACCGCGGCGCCCAGATCTTCGAGGCCGTGGGGCTCGATCGCAACCTCGTGAAGCGCTGCTTCACGGGGACCGCCTCGCGGGTTTCGGGCGTCGGATACGACGTGATCGCCCGGGAGTCGGCGCTGCGCCACGCGCGCGCATTCCCCGGCGACGAGTACACCTACCCCGAGCTCGATCCCGGCGGTCTCTACCAGTGGCGGGCCCGGGGCGAGCGCCACACCTTCAATCCCGTCTCGGTTGCGAAGCTCCAGCACGCCGTGCGCCAGGAGAGCTTCGCGACCTACAAGGAGTTCTCGAAGGCGGCGGACGGCGAGGCCGAGCGGCTTTGCACCCTGCGCGGTCTCTTTGGCTTCCACGACGCCGATGAGCCGCTGCCGCTCGACGAGGTGGAGCCGGCCTCGGAGATCGTGAAGCGCTTCTGCACCGGGGCGATGTCCTACGGCTCGATCTCCCTCGAGGCGCACCAGACGCTCGCCGTTGCGATGAACCGCCTCGGCGGCAAGAGCAACACGGGCGAGGGTGGCGAGGATCCGAGCCGCTTCA
>JAOTUO010000440.1 GCA_029863845.1 Myxococcales bacterium | reverse complement strand
CGGCGCGCGCGGCGGTGGGCGAGACCTGCGCGGCCTTCATCGTCGAACCCGTTCAGGGAGAGGGCGGGGTGAACGTCCCGAGGGACGGCTACCTGGCGGGCCTGCGTGAGATCTGCGACGCAGCCGGCGCCCTGCTCGTCTTCGACGAGGTCCAGACCGGGCTCGGGCGCACGGGCACCCTGCTGGCCCTCGAACACGAAGGTGTGGTGCCCGACGTCCTCACCCTGGGCAAGGGCCTCGGCGGAGGATTCCCCGTCGCCGCCTTCCTCACGACCGAGGCCGTCGCCAAGACGGTGAGACCAGGCGACCACGGCACGACCTACGGCGGCAACCCCCTGGCGTGCGCGGCGGCCGACGCAGTGCTCCGGGTGGTGGTCGAGGAGCGGCTCGCAGAGCGCGCCGCCACACTCGGCGAGCGCCTGATGGAGCGCCTCCGGCGCTTCGCCGCGGATCACCCCGATCGGGTGGAGACGGTGCGCGGGCGCGGACTGCTCGTGGGGCTCGTGCTGCACGACGCCGAGCGCGCGGCGGCGCTACCGCTGCGCGCCCTCGAGCACGGCGTCATCACCAACGTCACGGCCGGACGCGTCGTCCGCTTCTTCCCCGCCCTCAACATCCCGGAAGACGACCTCTGGCCCGCGGTGGACACGGTCCTGGAGCTCGCGGCCGACTCGTGAACTCCCCCCCCGCCGGGGGGCGACGCTCAAGCGCCCGCGTCAGCGCGCAGCAGCCCGAAGCACTCGGCGGCGACGTCGAGGACGAGCGCGACGTCCTCGGGCGTCAGACTGCCGTTCATGAACCAGTTGTGGTGCGGGTGGACCAGCACGCCGCGCTGCGCCATCTCGCCGCACCAGGAGCGCGACAGCCGGAACTCCGGGTCGCTGTCGAAGCGCAGGAAGGGCATCGTCGGCGGCCCCGTGACCCGCACGCCGAAGCCCGCCGCGGCGGCCCGCTCGCGCAGCCCCGCGCAGACCGCCTCGCCGGCGCGGTTCATCGCGTCGAAGGCCTTTTCCTCATCGAAGGCGCGCAGCGTGGCGAGCGCGGCGGCCATCGGCTCCGCGCTGAAGAAGTGCGTCGCCGAGAAGTAGAGCTGCGACGCCGCTCCGCGCAGCGCCTCGCGCGCGGCGATCACCGCGACCGGCTGGCCGTTCGAGATCGCCTTCCCGTAGCAGATCGCGTCGGGCCGGTAGCCGAAAGCGTGGTGCGAGAGTCCGCTCGCGTGGCAGCGGAACGCAGCGCGCACGTCGTCGAGCAGCATCAGCGCGCCGTGCCGGTCGCAGAGCGCGTGCAGCGCCGCGACCCACTCGGGGGTCGGCAGCGCCTGGTCGTGGAAGGCCTCGTGCCGGAAGGGCGTCACCAGCACGCCCGCCACGTCGCCGCTGCTGCGGCGGAAGGCCGCCTCGAGCGAGTCCGCGTCGCCCCATGTGAAGCGCTCGATGTGCGCGCGCCAGGCGTCGGGGACGCCCGTCGGAATCGGCACGCCCCACGGATGAAAGGTGTGGTAGGCGCCCTCGGCCACGAGGACCGCGCGGCGCCCGGTGTGCTGGCGCGCCAGGCGGATCGCGTAGTCGGTCACGTCGGAGCCGTTCTTGCCGAAGGCCACCCAGTCGGCCACGTCGATGCGCGCGACCAGTGTCTCGGCCAGCTCGACCCAGAGCTCCGTCGGAAAGGTCAGCGCGTTCCCGCGCCCCGCCTGCTCGCGCACGGCCGCCTCCACCGCGGGGTGCCGATAGCCGAGCAGGTTCGGCCCGAACGCGCCCATCAGGTCCACGTACTCGTTGCCGTCGACGTCGCGGACTCGGCTCCCCCGCCCTTCCCGCAGGAACTGCGGGTACTTGCCGGGGACGGCGAACTCGACGCTGCGCGTGCCGTAGACGCCTCGGGGCACGACCTTGCGAGCGCGCTCGAGCAGGGAGTAGGAGCGGGTCAGGTCATAGGGGGTGCGGGGCATGGGGCGAGGGTATCAGACGCCCGGGCTCCGAGGGCTGCGACGGGGGATCGGTGCAGCCGGTGCGTTGCGTGGCGACGCTTCCGCTGCGAACGCGCCCGACCGAGACGAATCTGTGGATTGCGGGTTCGCGCGAAGGGGACGATCTCAGGCGCCGCCGGCGGAGCGTCGGCACCGCCTCGGACCGCGGGTGAAGGGGTGGACGCCGCGACCCCGCCTATACTCGCGCGGCGCGGAGCAGGAGTGGTCATGTCCGACACCGAGATCCTCGTCGACGGTCTCCACTTTCCCGAAGGTCCACGCTGGCGCGAAGGCCGGCTGTGGTTCTCCGACATGCACGCGCTGGCCGTTCAGCGCGTGGATCCGAGCGGCCGTCTGGACCGGGTGGTCG
>JAOTUO010000438.1 GCA_029863845.1 Myxococcales bacterium | reverse complement strand
GCGCAGCGCCTTCGCCTTCGCCGACGCGATCGCGCAGTCGATCCTCCACGTCCGCAAGCACCTCGGCGGCGCAGTCCCGCCGCAATCCCGTCCCGAGCCCACCCTCCTCTTCGAGGATCGCCACGCTTTCGAGCTCGGGGGGGTCCGCTTCGAGCTGATCGCGACGCCCGGCGGCGAGACCACCGACTCCATGGTGATCTGGCTGCCGCAGCACCGCATCTGCTTCACGGGCAACCTCTTCAGCGCCCTCTTCGGCCACTTCCCGAACCTCGTCACGATCCGCGGCGACCGCTACCGCGACGCGCTCCGCTTCATCGAGTCCCTGAACCGCGTGCTCGCCCTCGAGCCGGAGCTCCTCTTCGTCGGGCACCACGATCCGGTCGCGGGTCGCGAGCTCATCCGCACCGAACTGGCGCGCCTGCGCGGCGCCGTGCAGTACGTCCACGACGAGACCGTGCGCGGCATGAACGCGGGCAAGGACGTCTGGACGCTGATGCGCGAGATCGAGCTCCCGCCGGAGCTCGAGGTTGGACAGGGCTACGGAAACGTCTCGTGGAGCGTCCGCGCCATCTGGGAGGGCTACGCCGGGTGGTTCCTTCATCGCTCGACGACGGAGCTCTACGCCGTGCCGCCCCGGAGCGTGCACCCGGATCTGGTGAAGCTGGCCGGCGGCCCCGACGCCGTCGCGAAGCGCGCGAAAGAGAAGCTCGAGGCGGGCGCGCCCCTCGAGGCCATCCACCTCGCGGAGGTCGCGTTGGCGGCGGCGCCTTCGCACCGCGAGGCGCTGGCGGTGAGCCTCGCGGCCCACGAGCGGCTCGAGGCGGAGAGCGAGAACTTCTGGCTCACGTCGTGGCTCCGCAAGCAGATCGCGGCGCTGCGCGAGGCGCTGCCCGAGACCTAGGGCCCGCGGGCGGGAGAGGCGACGATGACGGGGCGGCCCGACGACATCCGGATTCGCGACCTCGCCAACCCTGTGCGGACGCCGCTGCAGCAGAGGGCCATCGCGGCCGCGAGCCGGATTCCGGTGGCGTTCACCGAACGGGCCGTGCTGGAAGCGGCCATCAAGCAGACGGGGCTCTCGGACTTCGGCTACGACGACTTCCGCGAGCGACTCCGGGTCTGGCTGGCCAGCGCGGAAGAGGACGCGGACCTCGGACCGGTGGGCCGGGTCGGCGTCTTCCGCGACTGCGTGCGCTACGCGGCCAACCGGCTGCGCCTCGAGGATCTGCTCGGGCGGCACCCGGAGATCCTCGACGTCGCGATCGAGCGGCCGATCGTCATCGCCGGCCTTCCGCGCTCGGGCACCACGCACCTGCTCAACCTGATCGCTGCGGACGCGCGCCTGCGCTCGCTGCCCTACTGGGAGAGCCTCGAGCCCATCCCGGACCCGAACGAGACGCCGGGCGCCGACGGCGTGGACCCGCGCCTCGCGCGTTGCCGGGAGGGCTACGCGCTACAGGACGCGCTCCTGCCCCGGCTCCGGAACATGCACGACATGGCTCCGGAGCACGTGCACGAGGAGATCGAGGTCCAGGCGCTGGACTTCTCGTCCTACGAGCTGGAGTGGATCGCCACGGTGCCGCGCTGGCGCGACTACTACCTCGCCCACGACCAGACGCCCCACTACGCGTATCTGAAGCAGGCACTCCAGGCGCTGCAGTGGCTGCGCGGTCCGGACCGATGGGTCCTCAAGTCGCCCCAGCACATGGAGCAGCTGGTGCCGCTCATCCGCACCTTTCCCGACGCAACGGTCGTGCTCACGCACCGCGACCCGGTGTCGGTGATCGCGTCCGCGATCACGATGCTCAGCTACGGCGACCGGCTGCGTCGCAGGCGGGTGGATCCCCCGGCCGTGGCCGATTACTGGATCGATCGGATCGAACGCCTGCTGCGCGCCTGCGTGCGCGATCGGGACCGGATCCCGGCGTCGCAGAGCCTCGACGTGGCGTTCCACGAGTTCATGGCCGACGACGTCGCCACCGTCGAGCGCATCTACCGGCTCGCCGGCCTGGAGATGACGTCGGCCGCGCGCGCGGCGCTGGACGGCTTCATGGCGAGCCACCCGCGCGGCAAGCACGGTCGGATCCTCTACGATCTGGAGTCCGATTTCGGCGTCGACCCCGAGGCGCTCCGGAAGCGCTTCGCTTTCTACGGCGAGCGCTTCCCCGTGGAGATCGAGTAGCCCGGTCGAGCGAGCCGGGCGATCGCGGTCGGGCCCGGCGGGTCGACGCGCGAGAAGAGGGAAGCCCCTCGAGGAGGAAGCGGCAGATGGGAACGGCAGCGGTCACCGGTTGTGCGTCGGGCATCGGAGCGGCGGTCCGGGAGCGGTTGCAGAAGGACGGGGATCGCG
>JAOTUO010000439.1 GCA_029863845.1 Myxococcales bacterium | reverse complement strand
ACCGTTCAAGGCGCCGACAGTCGCCGGCATCTTGTTGAAGCAGGTGACGCAGCCGGTTCCCAACATCCAAGAGCTTCGTCGCGATTGTCCCGACGATCTCGTCGCCGCGGTCGCTCGGTGCCTCGACAAAGAACCCGAGAATCGCTGGCCCACCGCCGACACCCTTCGCCGCGCGCTCGAGAGCCGCTCGTCGGGCCCGTACCGTCCAAGGTCGCCGCTCTCACGCCACCCAAGCCCTGCCCGGCGACCTCGGCCCAGTCCTTCGGCCAAGCAAGACACCGACTGGTGGCGGTGGTTTGAGGAGGGACGCGCATCATCCGGTGGGCCCCGCGCGGCTCGGGCGCGTGATCGCGCAGCGAAGCGCCGTGAAGCGGAAGAAAGCCCTGTCGATCCGGTGGGAGAGCCGACCGTGGTGCGGAAGTTCCGTGCGAACTTTGCATCATACGTGTCCGTGAACGGCGGGCTGCTGCTCCTCAATGTCGTGACGGGCCTGGCCACGCCCTGGTTTCTCTTTCCCGCGATCGGCTGGGGGATCGGGCTCGCATCCCAGTATGGGAAGCTCTGGTCGACCGGCTACAGTATGCGCGATGTGCTCAATCGACCGCCCGCCGACGACGCCCTCCCGTCACCGACCGGTTCCGGTCATTCGGAGCGGCGGAGACTCCCGGCGCCTACCACCGGCGACTTCGGTCTGCTCGCCGGTCAGATCGAGCAGATGCGCAAGGACCACTCCGCGATCATCAAGCTCATCGACCGACTTCCGGAATCGGAGCGGGTCATGTTACCGGACGTCGTCCCAACGGTTGAGTCGCTGTTTCAGCGCGCCACCGATCTCGCCCGCACGCTCCAACAGATGGAAGGTCAGGTCGACCAGAGCGCGGTCGACCAGCTCGAGGAGCGCATTGCCGCGCTGGAAGCGGAGGAGACGAGTTCGGAGAAGGATCGACGCCTCGACCTGCTCAAGCGCCAACGGGTTACGCTGGCCGAGCTCTCCTCGCGCCGAGGAAAAATCGAAGGCCAGTTCGAGTCCTGCGTCCTGGCAATCCAAAACGTGCGGTTCGACCTGCTACGCCTTCGTTCGGCCGGCGTAGCCGAGGTCTTGAGCGACCTCACCTCCGCCACCCAGGCCGCGCGCGCGCTCAAGATCGACGTGGAAGCCGCCATCGATGCGGCGGGGGAGATCAAGGAGGCGTTGGGGGGGTATCGGCCCCGCTAACGGGTCAGCGGGTACCGACGTTCCGGGGCGACACGCTGGTCCGCATCACCAGTCCCACCTTTCCGCTCTCAGAACGATGCGATATCCCGTATCGCCTGCCTGAGGTCGTCGACTTGGGGGAGGATGACGTCCTCCAAGTCCGGTGCGTAGGCGACAAACGTGTCGAGCGCCCCGACCCGCCGGACCGGCGCATCGAGCCAGGGAAACAGATCGTCCGCAATGCGTGCCGCGATCTCCGCTCCGTACCCCCACGAGATGGAATCCTCATACGCGACCACCACACGGTTGGTCTTGCGGATCGATTCACCGATGGTGGCCCAATCCACCGGGCTCAGTGTTCGCAGGTCGACCACCTCGGCGCTGATCCCCTCCGTTTCCTCGAGCGCTTTCGCGGCCACGACCGAGCGTTGTACGACCGCGCCATACGTCACCACCGTAACGTCACTGCCCTCACGCACGACCTTCGCCTTTCCGAAGGGAATCATGAAATCCTTGCCCGGGTAGGCGGCCTTGTTGTACGTCTGTCGGTAGAGGTGCTTGTGCTCGAGAAAGAGGACGGGATCGTCGCACCGAATTGCCGTGCGTAGGAGTCCGTTGGCATCGAGGGCCGTCGAGGGACACACCACACGCAGCCCCGGCAGACTCGTGAAGATCGCGGCCCCGGTTTGCGAGTGGTAGATCCCCCCACCCTTGAGGTAGCCGCCGTAGGTGACCCGGATGACGACGGGGGCCTTGAAGGCGTTGTTGCTCCTCCACCGCAGGAGAACGAGTTCGCTGCGGATCTGGTGAAACGCCGGCCAGACATAGTCGAAGAACTGGATCTCGACGACTGGCTTGATGCCGCGGGTGGCGAGTCCCACGGCCCGGCCCACGATGTTCGCTTCCGCCAACGGTGAGTTGTACACTCGGTCGCTCCCGAACTTCCGCTGGAGCCCCCAGGTGACTTTGAACACACCCCCTTTTCCCTTGACCTGCTCGAGGTTTCGATCCCTCGAGACGTCCGCGATGTCCTCGCCAAAGACAACGATGCGCGGATCGCGCGTCATCTCGTCGCTCATGCACTTGTTGAGGAGATCCACCATCGTAGTCGGGTCGCCCTCGAACCGCGGATCGTCCTCCGTGTCGAAGTCGTCG